>CAZDNQ010000027.1:0-17881 GCA_964506605.1 uncultured Victivallis sp.
TGTCAGATATCTCTCCCAGCTGAGGATAAGGAAGGCATGCGAGCTCCTCAGGAACAGTTCGGATGATATTTCGATGGTCGCGTCCGGGGCTGGCTATGCGGACAGCAACTATTTTACGCGCCAGTTCCATCAGATTACCGGTACGACTCCCAGGAAATACAGGGAAAACATGAAGGTTTCCTGAAGTCTGAAAATAGTGTTGACAATCCGCATATGGATAATAGTTTATCCGGCTGCGATATTAATCATGCCACAACGGAGATTGAAATGCTTAGGTCAATTTATCTTTTTATGCTGGCGGGAACTTTATTCCTGGTCATTTCGCTTGCTTCCTGTTCCAAGGCCGTAGAGCAGAAGGCCCCTTCCGCCGTGCCGGTCATTGCCGGCAAGGTGGAGTCCAAGCTGATCCCGACACAGATCAATACTTTTGGAAACGTGGAGGCCTATACCGTCGTACCTGTCAAATCACAGGTCGGCGGACAGGTCGTCAAGATCCACGTCAAGTCCGGACAGGAGGTGAAGAAGGGAGACCTGCTATACAGCATAGACCAGAGGCCTTACGATGCCGTTATGAAGCAGATCGAGGCGAACCTTGAAAGGGATACTGTCCTGGCGGCCGATTCAGAGAGGCAGGCGAGGTTGAAGGATGAGCTTTTCCAGAAAAAGGCGGTGTCCGAGGACGAGATGTTCAAGACAAAGGCTGTATCGGAATCCCTGAAGCGGGCGGTTAAGGTCGACGAGGCCAACCTGGAAAAGGCGAAACTCGACGTGGAATACTGCTCCATCAGATCTCCTATAGACGGCAGGGCGGGCGACATCCTTATCGACGAAGGGACTGTCATCAAGGCGAACGAGATGACGCTTATCGTCATAAACCAGGTCAAGCCTGTGAGCATCTCCTTTGCCGTCCCGCAGTTCTATCTCAACCAGATAAAGAAGCATATCGCGGCGAAGAAACTCGACATCCAGGTGAAGGCGCAGAACGAGGCTGAGCAGCCGGTAAACGCCGAATTTGAATTCCTGGACAACGCAGTCGATCCCAGCACAGGCACAGTGCGCGTCGAGGCGCGCGTTGGAAATGAGGATGAGGAGTTCTGGCCCGGACAGTTCGTGAACGTCACCATCAACATGGTTTCAGAGAAGCCGGTCCTGGTAGTCCCGTCGCAGGCGGTCCAGCCAAGCCAGAAAGGCAACTATGTGTTTGTCATCAAGAACGACTCCACTGTCGAAATGAGGATTGTGAAGATACTCAGGGCCGTCGGGAACGAGACCGGTATCGCTGAAGGTGTGAATGATGGAGAGACGGTCGTGACCGACGGGCATCTGCGTCTTGTCCCGGGATGCAAGGTGGAGATTAAGAAGTCGATTGGCGTGGCTGATGCAGCAGCTTCGGACAAGCCTGGACAGGGGAAAGAACAGAAGAAATGAACATTTCCGCGATTTTCATCAGGAGACCTGTCATGACGACGCTGCTCATGGCGTCTATACTCCTGTTTGGTATAATCTCCTATTTCAAGCTTCCGGTAAGCGATCTGCCGAACGTGGATTTCCCGGTGATCCAGGTGAGCGCCAGCCTGCCAGGCGCAAGTCCGGAGACGATGGCGTCGGCCGTCGCAACTCCGCTCGAGAAGCAGTTCTCAACTATAGACGGACTGGACGTGATGTCGTCCTCAAACACACAGGGCAACAGCTCGATAACCCTCCAGTTCAACCTTGAGAAGAGCATCGATACCGCAGCCCAGGACGTCCAGGCGGCCATATCCAAGGCGCAGAAGGATCTCCCGCAGGACATGCCAAATCCGCCGGCATATACCAAGATCAATCCTGCGGACCAGCCGGTGATCTTCGTCGCCCTGACCAGCCCCACGCTGCCGATGTATACCCTGGACTATTATGCGGAGACGGTCATATCCCAGAAGCTTTCCACGCTCAGCGGTGTCGCGCAGGTCGCGATATACGGAGTTCAGAAATATGCCGTGAGGATAAAGCTCAATCCTAAGAAGATGGCTTTCCTCGGGATCGGCATCGACGAGGTGCAGAGGGCTGTCGAGGAGGCGAATGTAAACCTGCCTACCGGACAGGTCGACGGCAGATTCCAGTCCTACACCATCCAGGCGCAGGGCCAGCTCTACAATGCGGCCGCCTACCGTCCGATAATCATTTCCCAGAGGAACGGCCAGCCGGTCAGGCTCGAGGACATAGCCGAGATCGAGGATGGCGTTGAGAGCGACAAGGTCGCCGCGTGGTTCTGCGATTCAGAAAGAAGGCAGCGTTCGATAGTCCTTGCGATCCAGAGGCAGCCGGGCACCAATACTGTCGAGGTCACCCGGCTTATCAAGGAGGCCCTGCCGCACATCCAGAAGCAGCTTCCGGCTTCGGTGAGCATGAGCACCATACTGGACCGTTCGGAATCAATCAAGGATTCGGTGCGCGACGTTACTTTCACGATGCTGCTGTCGCTGGTCCTGGTGGTGGCGGTGATTTTCCTCTTCCTCAGGAACTTCAGGGCGACATTCATTCCGAGCCTCACCCTGCCGATGTCGATGATAGGCACTTTCTCAATAATGTACCTGCTTGGATTCAGCATCGACAACATCTCGCTGATGGCGATGACGCTGGCGATAGGCTTCGTCGTCGACGACGCGATCGTGATGCTGGAGAACATCTACCGCCACAGCGAGATGGGCAAGTCGTCCATGCAGGCCGCGCTCGACGGATCGAAGGAGATTTATTTTACAATAATCTCGATGACGGTCTCCCTGGCGGCCGTGTTCATCCCAGTCCTGTTCATGGGCGGCATCGTGGGCCGGCTCTTCCGCGAATTCGCCGTCACAATCGGCGTGGCGGTGCTGGTGTCCGGAGTTGTCGCGCTTTCGCTGACACCGATGATGTGCAGCCGATTCCTGGGAAAGATTGAGTCTTCAAAGGAGAGGAAGGACACATGGTTCCTGGTGTTCTATGAATGGAGCCTGAGAAAAATCATAGGGCACAAGGCGCTGGTGCTCGGACTGTCGCTCATCGTACTTGTCTTGACGGTCTTCCTGTTCAAGTATACCCCCAAGACGCTTCTTCCTGACGAAGATCAGGGCTGGCTGTTTGGACAGACTGAAGGAGTGCAGGGGATATCCTTTGATTCCATGGTCGAACATCAGGAGGCCGCCGCAGCTGTCATCCAGCAGAATCCGAACGTGGCCGTTTTCATGTCGCGCGCCGGCGTAGGCGGCGGTGTCGGCAGCAGGAACGCCGGAATGCTCTTCATGAGGCTCAAACACAGGTCTGAAAGAAAGGATACGGCTTCCCAGGTAGTCCAGCAGCTCAGAGGCAAGCTTGCGCAGATCCCGGGGTTCAAGGCCTATCTGCAGGTTCCGAGCAAGATCCTGGTCGGCCGCCCCTCCAAGACTCAGTACCAGTACACGCTTCAGGGGTTTGAAGCCGATGAACTCTACAGGTTTTCGGCGATCGCCGAACAGGAAATGTCAAAATTGCCGGCCCTCATGGACGTGACCAGCGATCTGCAGATCTCCAATCCGCAGCTGAACCTCGACATCGACAGGGACAAGATCTCAACCCTGAAAGTCAGCGCATCACAGGTCGAGAACGCCCTGTACAGCGCTTTCGGCCCACGCCAGATCTCCACAATATATTCTCCGGACAACCAGTACCGCGTGCTCCTGGAACTGATGAATGAGTTCCAGATGAATCCGGATTCGCTGTCGCTTCTCTACGTCCGTTCCGCTACAGGCCAGCTGATTCCGCTGAGCGAACTTGTAAAGATCAGGCAGGAGCCAGGACCTATGAGCATAAACCATACCGGCCAGCTCCAGTCCGTGACAGTCTCGTTCAACCTCAGGCCGGACGCATCGCTGGACAAGGCGATGAGCCAGATCGAGGATCAGCTAAACCCCCAGATGCCGGACTCCATAAGCGCCAGCTTCCAGGGCACGGCGAAGGTGTTCATCGATTCTTTCAAGGGCATGCACTGGCTGCTCATCATCACCATCGTTGTCATATATCTCATCCTCGGCGTGCTGTATGAGGACTTCTTCCATCCGGTCACAATCCTGACGGCGCTGCCTTTTGCCGGCTTCGGCGCCCTGGTCACGCTGCTGATCTTCAACACCCCTCTTTCACTCTACGCATATGTCGGGATAATAATGCTGGTGGGAATAGTCAAGAAGAACGGCATCATGATGATCGACTTTGCGATCACCGCAAGGAGGAACGAAGGCAAATCTACCGAGGATGCCATCGTCGAGGCATGCCTCATAAGGTTCCGCCCCATTATGATGACCACCATGGCCGCCCTCATCACGGGCATACCGATCGCCCTGGGGTTCGGTGCTGGAGGCGAAGCCCGCCAGCCCCTCGGACTCGTAGTGGTGGGCGGACTTATCTTCTCGCAGTTCCTCACTCTCTATGTCACACCGGTCTTCTATGTGTGGATGGAGAAGCTGCTCAGAAGATGACCACGGCTCCTGCTGGAATTTGTTACTGTTCGGAAACCTCTTTGCACGATAATACATTATGGCTTATATTAGGTTTATGAAGAAAATACTGCTGCTTGTCCTGGTGCTTTCGGCGTTTCCGGTGTTCTGCGCGGAGCAGATCGTCGGTACTGTCAAGGCGAACATGCTGAATGTTAGGGTGAAACCCGGTGAGAAATATGCCGTCATAGCCCAGCTCAGCAGGAACGACAAGATCGATGTTATCGGCTTCGAAAAAGGCTGGTACGAGATTGTCGCCCCGCAGAAGGCATCCGCCTGGATCTCCTCCTCATTTGTAAGGGACGGAGTTGTCACCAAGAAGACATATGTCCGGACAGGACCGAGCGTCGCCTGCCCCCCTTATGCGAAATCCGCAGAGCAGGGCGTCAAGGTCGAGGTGCTGGACAAGTCGCAGGAAGGCTGGCTGAGGATTGCCGTTTTTGAAGGCCTGACCGCCTGGGTGAATGCTGACTTTGTCGAGGTTGACCCCGTGCAGGCGGGCAGTTTGAAGAACGAAAAGCAGGATGCTCCGGCTCCGGGTGCCGGGGACGGCAAGGAAGGAAAAGGTGAAGGAGCAGGCAAGGATTCAGCCACAGGGCTGAAGTTCTCCGGAGTAGAGCCCAACGCGGTTTCCTACGAAGGGATTCTTGTCCCTGTCATGAAAGAGGACGGTACCGGCATAGTAACCCATGCCCTGGCTTCCAAGACCGACGGAAATCTTTTCCCGATATGCTATGTCTTCAGCAGGAAGATGAACATGAAGCTCTGGGAGGGCAAGAAGATACAGGTGACCGGTCTTGAAAGATGGGTCATGGGATGGCACAAGCCGGTCGTCGAGGCTGATATAGTCAATGCGTTGTGGTAAGACAATAAAAGGACGTTGTCCTGCGTTTATTGCAGCAAAATGAAACATCTCTGGAATAATTTGGAATAGGGATATGTGTCAACTATGAAAAACATCATACTGTCTACGGTTCTGCTTGCAATCCTGTCCGTGTCCGTGAAAGCCGAGACCTTCAAGCCTGAGAGCTATACCGAGGTGGACAAGGCCAAGCTCAAGGCGCTTCCGGAGGAATATAAGAACAAGAAGATCTGGTACGAGTCGACTTATTTTGGTTATGAGACCACGTTTCCGCCCTATGTCGAGAAGTCCGGCTTCAAGGCGGGAAAGGATTTCTGCCTCCTTGTCCAGCCCATGGTGGTGCCGGTAATGACCGAGAAGACAAAGGAGTTGAACGATCTCATCCCGACCCTCAAGAAGGGCTCCAAGGTCAAGGTCTATGGCAAGATAAAGAAATTCTCGAATGAACCGGAAATGACGATGCAGCCACATTATTTTCTTGAACTTGAAAAGATCGAAGTGACCGGTCCTCCAGCTGATGATGTCGCGAAGGACGAGAAGAAGGATGAACGGAAGCGCGACCGCAGGGGTGACAAGGAAAACGACGAGAACGCCAGCCCCTGGCGCCAGATCGGCCCCCCTCAGAATCCACAGAAGCGATAGCGCTGCCTTAAAGCCAGGCCCCAATCCGTCCCCAGCCCGCAATGGGCCGCAGGATCAATATGCCTGGCCAGTCGCGCGGGTATCCCTGCCAGGCTTTTTCTTGTATGCGCCGGCCAAGATGGCCGCGCTCCATGCTGCCTTTGCCTGTTTCCTGCAAAAGGCGTGTTTTTAGATGTCAAAAATGTAATATAATGCCTAAAATTAATACAAAAATGTAATATAGAGCCAAATTATGCTTGGACATGCTTTGGCATATCTTCCTAATTACAATAATGTTGCAAATACGCAATTAAAGATGGCATGCTCTCTGCTAATATCTACATTCAAAATTTAAATTAGGCGGAGAGTTGAATGTATAAGTTTGTTCTGACCGCATTCCTTTTTTCGGCCGGGATGCTGTGCTTTGGCGCCGATGATACGATCACCAACAGGCTCAATTCTTTCGAGAGTTCCGGCAACATGCTCTTCCTCTTCATAGGGGCGGTCATGGTCTTCAGCATGCATGCGGGGTTCGCATTCCTCGAGATCGGGACCGTCAGGAAGAAGAACCAGGTGAACGCCCTGAACAAGATCCTCGTGGACTGGGCTGTCAGCACCGTCGTATATTTCATGATCGGCTATCCAATAGCCCGCGGAATAAGCTTCATGACCAACGCCGAGGTCCTCAACCAGGGCAATGGCGTGGAACTCCTTAAGTTCTTCTTCTATCTCACTTTCGCGGCATGCATCCCCGCAATCATAAGCGGCGGTATTGCGGAACGTGCAAAGTTCTGGCCGGTCGTCATCGTCAACGCCTTCCTCGTCGCTGTCGCCTATCCGCTTTTCGAAGGAATCATGTGGGGGCATTTCGGATATGACTCCATGAACTGCCCCATCGGCATACAGGGCCTCTTCGTGAAATATCTCGGCGGTGAATTCATCGACTTCGCAGGTTCGGTCGTCGTACACTCCATGGGCGGCTGGATCGCTCTGGCGGCAATCATACTCCTCGGACCAAGATATAAGAGATATGGCAACGGCGCCCCCCTTATTTCAAATATCCCCCTTCTCGGGCTCGGCAGCTGGATTCTGGCGATCGGATGGTTCGGATTCAACGTCGGCAGCGCCGCCGCGCTCAACGGCGCCTCCGGCCTGGTCGCGGTCAACAGCCTCATGGCGATGGTCGGTGGAATTCTCGCCAGCGTGTTGGTCTCCAAGAATGATGCCGGCTTCACCCACAACGGCGCATTGGCCGGGCTCATTGCCATATGCTCCGGCAGCGCCGTCGTCCATCCCGTCGCAGCATTCATCATCGGCGCCGCAGGCGGACTCATATTCTTCTTCATGTACCAGATCGAGACTGAACGCTTCAAGTTCGACGACGTCCTCGGCGTATGGCCACTGCATGGCGTCGTCGGAAGCTGGGGCGGAATCGCCACCGGCATTTTCGGACACAAGGATCTCTTCGGCGCCAGGGTCGACGTCAGCATCTTCGCCCAGCTCGCAGGCACGTTCCTGGCGATCTTCTTCGCCCTTGCGGTCGGCTTCCTCGCATTCGGATTCATGAAGATTCTGACAGGCATAAGGCTTTCGGGTCATGATGAGTTCATTGGTTCCGACAGATCCATCCACAACATCGAAGCATATCCGGAGGAGGCGCTGTGAGTTGGAATGAACCGGAGAATCGGCGTATCGGTGAACCGGCGAAGGAATATGAACATCGAACATTCAACATTGAACATCGAACTTCGAGTTGAAGAAAGAAAAAGTTGGAGTTCACAGCTTTAGCGTGTGTTTTGAATTGGACAGTTTTTCGTGTCATTCGTGTGTTTCGTGGTGAAAAATATTTAGGAGAAAACAATGAAACTGATTGAAGCGATAATACAGCCGGACGCCCTGGAACGCGTAAAGGAATGCCTTTTCGAGGCGGATGTCCATAAGATGACCGTCCACAAGGTGAGGGGATGCGGGCAGCAGAGAGGCTATTCCGAATCCTACAGGGGCAAGATCTACAAGGTCAACCTCCTGGAGAAGGTGAAGCTCGAAATCGCTGTCAACGACAACTTCGTCGAACCCACTGTCGCCGCCATCATCAAGGGCGCGCGTTCAGGAAATATCGGCGACGGCAAGATTTTCGTGACCGACCTCCAGCGCTGCATCCGCATCCGCACCGGCGAAGAGGGCGGCGAAGCGATTGGGTAATCCGGACACAGACTTCCACTGGCTAGAGCACAGACTTTGAAATAATTGCCATTAAAATTCTATCTGCCTGATTATCCTGGCATCTGCTTTCCTGCCTTGGATAATATCAGTCGTCAATCTTGGTCTGTGGAAGTCTGTGGCCTGTCTTCTACCAGCTGTCGGTCCTGAACGGCGATGCCGGAAGACCTTCCTTGTTGTACAGATTGCATCCTGCCGGATGCATCGAATAGGCGTAACGGACTGCGACAGGCTGTGGTACTTCCGGACTTGACACGACGACAGTGTTGCCGTCGATGACAGCATCCGCCCATACCCATTTCTTGTCCTCGCCGGCTATCGCGAAGCGTTTCAGCTTTCCGTCTTTTTCCTCGACGGCCGGGTTTCGTCCTTCTTTCTTTCCGACCATCAGGCCGCTGCCTGTGGAATCGAACTCTATCCGGATTTTCCCGGTCTCGATTTTCATAGACTTGTACAGGGGGCCGCTGTATACCAGATCCTTCTTGCCGTAGTCCTTCGCCAGCGCCCAGAGGGCCAGGCGCTCCCCGACATCGAACTTGTTCTTAGGGTGGATGTCTCCAGGATTGTTCGCGTCTGCAAGCTCGATTGCGACAGCCATCCCGGTATTTGGAATTTCCAGACTCTTAAGCTGCGCCATGCGCAATCTCGCCCATCCGTCGCCGCCCATTGGGTTCTCGCTGGGCTGCTGGAAGTTTGCCAGCTGCACGAAATAGAACGGGAAATCACCCTGGTTCCATATCTTGCGCCAGCCGCCGATCAAGGCGCGCATCTTGGCATAATATTCATCTCCTTCGCCGCCGTTGGATTCGCCCTGGTACCATATTGCCCCCTTTATCGCGAACGGGACTATCGGGCAGATCTGCCCATTGTAGATTGCGGACGGAAACGTGGATTCGTTATAAGGGCTGTTTGGAAGAGGGGGCATCGGAGGGATCTCCATCCCGGCCGCCGCCGCCTTCTTTGCCTCCGGTATCCATTTCTCAAGTGGATCCAGGGCCTTTGCGAGTTCCGCGGAATATGCCTGTTCGCGCTTTTTAATGTCGGCGACGGTGTTTGCAAGGAACTTCTCCATTTCAAAACCGCACGGGGCGATCCATGGCTCGATACGGGTTCCGCCCCAGTTGTTGTCGATCAGCCCGATCGGTACTCCGGTCTCCTTCTGGATTTTCCTGGCGAAATAGAATCCGACAGCAGTGAATCCACTTGCAGACTGTGGTGTGCATATGTCCCATTTCCTGGGGACATCGCTCCCGGGCCTGCTTGCCGTGACATGGTTGAACTTGATCCTGCGGATGTTGGGGAAATTTGCCGATTCCACATCCTCCTTCGCATTGCATGAGCCAAACCCGAATTCCATGTTCGACTGTCCTGAACATATCCAGATGTCGCCCACGACGATGTTCTTCACTGTCAGCGTGTTCTTCCCGTTGATGGTCATTTCCTGCGGAGTGGCGTTCATCTTCATGGCGGGAAGTTTCACCATCCATTTGCCATTGTCGTCGGTGACCGCTGAAGCCTCGGATTCGCCGATCTTCACCGTGACTTTCTCCCCTGCGTCAGCCGTGCCCCAGACCGGAGCAGGAATGTCCCGCTGCAGGACCAGGTTGTCGCTGAACAGGTTTGATACCTTGACATCGGCGTTGACTGCCGCCGCCAGCAGCAGAGCGAACATCATACAGAACTTCTTCAGGTGCATGGGCTTTCCCCTTTTGTGTTTATTGAAGATTGATTGATTCTTGAGACATATAAGCGTGAAAGATAGTCTAGATGGGTGAAGAGTCAAGATTCCCGGCTCAGGAAACATATGTTGAGGATACCATTCATTGGGCGGCTGGCGCCATGTGATGAACTCGGTTTGCCGGTTGTATCGTTGTATCCTCAAATATCTGCCCGTCAAGATCGATTCCAAGTATCCTGGCTGAAGAATCCCCGACCTCTACGGAAATATATTGCTGCCCGTAACGCAGGCATAGGAGACCTCCCTTGTCTGATGCTGCCTTGTAAAAATCCTGACTTCCTGCCGGTGCCTGGCTCCATGCCAGATCGCTTCCGCCGCCCGACACGAAATGATGCACTCCGTTCCGCAGTTCATGGCGGTAGATGTGCAGGTGCCCGGAAAAGCACGCTGAAACTTTGTGCCGCTCGAGTTTTTCAACGAGGTCCAGGCGCGGAAGCCCGTCCTTCAGCAGTGGATTGTGCGAAAACACGAAGACATATCTGCTGGCGGAAGCGGCTTCAAGATCCTTTTCCAGCCAGTCCATCTGCGCCTTCCAGAGATCTGCATCTGTAAACGATAATGCGACACGGCCATTGGCGAGATTGCGAGTTTCGCAGCATATGCTCGCTGTCCGTATCATCCTGCTCTGCTTTGCGTCGAAACCCATGTCTTGCAGGCGACGCCGCAGTTCGGCATCACTTCCATTGAAAGCAACTCCATTCAAAGGTTTGAGCTTCTCCATGTCGGACTTGGAAAGATTCCAGCAAAGACGTTTTACAGCTTCATCGTTGAATACATAGGAAATCCCGCCTTTTACCCGGGAGGCGCTGCAGTTCCATGTATTCCCTTCGAAATCACATGACTCAGGGGCGGCTCCGGGAAGCCTGTCTATGTCATAGATCGTGTCCCAGCCACGGTTGCTGTCCAAAAATATAAAATGCACGTCACCCCAGTCGATGGAATAGTATGCCGGAGCCGGGGCATCTGGCGGGCCTTTCTGCGCTGGAATGCTGAAAAAGCGGAAGAATCCAGGGGCATGGTTTTCATGGTTGCCCATCACCGGATACACCGGTGACAAAGTGAGAAGATGCTTGAGGGCTCCGAACATCTCCCTCGTCAATTCGATGGAGTATCTTCCATCATCGGTGATGTCACCTAGATGTGCTATGAAATCCGGGGCAGGGCCCCGGCGCATGGCGTCCGCTACCTTGTTGAAGGCCGCCTTGTCTGCGAGATTCGCATCTGGAGCCAGCTCGTGCCTGTCCTTGTCAAGCATCATGTCGCCCTCCAGGTCGTATTGCCCCTGGGTGTCGCCGATTACATTGAACCTGAAAGGCTTGGACGAGGAGCCTTTCAATGGCATGGTGCGGAATCGGTGGACTTCCCTGGAACCATCTACTTGATAGTAATAGACTGTGTCGGGCGAAAGCCCCTTGACCGATAAGGAGAGTTTTTTTGCCTGAGCCAGGTTGCGATAGTCGCTCTGAGCGATGAGTTCAATGCCGTCTGTTGACGGGTTCTGCGGGTAGAAATATGGAGTGCTGCCGCCAGCTGAAATCGTGAACACGGTGTTATCGCGTGCATCGGCCGGAAGAGGTGATGAGCCATCCTTCCCGGAATTGAAGATATGGATGCGGATTCCCTCGCAGTCAAGCTCCTTGAAAAGGGCCGGCATTGGAGTGGAAGATGAGGATATGGCGCCCGCAGTTTCCGCTTCGCCAGGATAAGCCTCGGGCATCGCCGGGAAACTTGCAGCAAGAAGGAATGCGGCCAGTCCGGTGCGAAGCCAATACCTGTGTCCGCCGGCAATTATCAGGGGGTGTCTTCCATGACCAGGAGACATTGCATTTCCTTTTTCAACTGCAGTTGAATGCTTCAGACATGGAGATGAAAATAGACTTGTATGCTTTGAGAATCAAGAAGCGGTCCCAAAAAAGTAGGCGCTGGGCTGGAAAGAGGAGCGAATGAAACTGGTGCGTGCGCCACGCGGTGACAATCATATTCCTAATGTCTGTGATTAAGCCTGCGGCCTAATTTCACAAAAAATGCTTCATGGGCTATGCAAATGCGGATTATGTGTTATTATATGCGCCCGAATGCTATTTGAACCGGAGAATCCTCCTCCGTCCTCCACATGAGGACTGCGGCGGACAGGTCGGCGGAATGGTGATATAAGAATTTATTCTTCATCTCCCTTGAATCCACCTTCGGCAGGAATCCACAGGCAAGATGCCTGTTTTATATTAACAATCAGAAATCATCAACCGGAAATCGAAAATAAACTATGGTAGAAATACGCAACATTGCGATAATCGCACACGTCGACCACGGCAAGACCACCCTTGTCGACCAGATCATCAAACAGGCAAAACTGTTCCGCGACAACCAGTCCATGCACGAGTGCTTCCTCGACAGCAACGACCTCGAACGCGAGCGCGGTATCACCATTCTCGCGAAGAACATCAGCGTCCGATACAGGGACACAAAGATAAACATCATCGACACCCCCGGACACAGCGACTTCGGCGGACAGGTGGAACGAGTCCTCAACATGGCGGATGGCGTCCTGCTCCTGGTAGACGCTGCTGAAGGTCCGCTGCCCCAGACCCGTTTCGTGCTTGACAAGGCGCTCAAGCTCGGACTCCATCCGGTGGTGATCATAAACAAGATCGACAGGCCGGACGGACGGCCGAAGGAAGTTCTTGAAAAGATATGCGAACTTTTCCTTGAACTGAACGCCTCAGACCACCAGCTCAGTTTCCCGGTGCTATACGCCAGCGGACGCGAAGGCTGGGCTTCCACTGAACAGGACGGCGGCGAAAGAAATACCATACTCCCCCTCATGGATGCGATTATCGACAAGATCCCGGCCCCGAAGATAATGGACGGCCCCGTGCAGATGCAGGTCTCCACTCTCGACTACTCGGATTACGTGGGCCGAATCGGAATCGGAAGGGTCTACCGCGGGAATCTGGACATCTCAAAGCCCGTGGTTGTCATCAAGAGGGACGGACAGATCCAGCAGGCACAGCTCAAGCAGGTCCAGACCTTCGAAGGTATCGAAAGGAAGGATGCCACTGTCGTCCAGTGCGGCGACCTATGCGCAATTTCAGGAATCGAGAAGATAGACATAAGCGACACCATAGCCGACGCCTCGGCCCCTGAAGCGCTTCCGCCGATAAGCATGGATGAGCCGACGCTCTCCATGACATTCAGGGTCAACGATTCGCCGTTCTACGGACAGGATGGGAAATATGTCAGCAGCCGCCACCTGCGCGAAAGACTCTACAAGGAGGCTGAAAAAGATGTCGCGATGAGGGTCGAGGACACCGGAAAAGATTCATTCAAGGTCAGCGGCAGGGGTGTCATGCACCTTTCCATTCTCATTGAGAACATGAGACGTGAAGGCTACGAGCTGTCAGCTTCTCAGCCGCATGTCATCTTCAAGACCATCAACGGGCAGAAATGCGAGCCTATCGAAATCCTGACGGTCGATGTCCCTACGGACTATTCCGGAAAAGTCATCGAGCTCGCCGGAATGAGGAAAGGTGAAATGTTCCTCATGGAGCAGCATGGCCTCAGGGTCCTACTGGAGTTCTATCTGCCTACGCGTGGCATCATCGGACTTAGGAGCAAGCTTATGACGGCAACCGCAGGACAGGCGATCATATCGCACAGGCTGCATGAATACGCGCCGTACAAGGGGGAGTTCCCCAGAAGGCTGAATGGCGTCCTGATCAGCATGGACAAGGGGCGCGCAGTGCCTTTCGCTATTGACGGGCTGCAACTCCGCGGAACCTTCTTCATTGATCCGGGCGAGATGGCATATGAGGGTATGATAATCGGCGAGAACTGCAAGGACGATGACCTCGTCGTGAACGTCCAGAAGGAGAAGAAGCTCACAAACATGCGGGCCTCCGGCTCTGACAGGTCCATGAAAATAGTCCCGGCCCAGAAGATGTCCCTTGAAGAGGCTCTGGAATACATAGCCGACGACGAGCTTGTAGAGGTCACACCCAACTTTGTCAGGATGCGCAAGCGCTATCTCTCCGAGATCGAACGGAGGAAGGTGAAACGCGCGGCCGTCGACGAGGAATAAATTTCCCGTTCCTGGAAATTTATGACTGGAATTCCGGACTTTTTCAGCTATCTTTTGTGCTTCCATGCCAAAATTAAATAAAAAGGCATAATGCTTTTGACAGGATAACTGGATTTGCAGGATGGAATTGGATTGGATGATATCATGAAAATCCCGTAATCCTGTCTGTTTATTTCTAAGGACAGGTCTACTATGAAGGTCTCATATAACTGGCTTTCCCAGTATGTCGGAATCAGTTTCAGCGACACCGAGCTGGTCGAAAAGCTGACGATGGCGGGCGTCGAGGTCGAGGACATTATCAGGTCCACGATCCCGGCAGGCGTCATCATCGCTGAAATTCTCGAGCGGAAACCCCATCCGAATGCCGACAAGCTCTCCGTCTGCCGCGTCAGCACCGGAAAGGAGGAGCTCCAGATTGTATGCGGTGCGCCAAACTGCGACGCCGGACAGAAGATCCCGCTTGCCACCATAGGCACAGTATTCATCGACAAGGAATCCGGCAAGGACTTTGAAATAAAGAAGGCGAAGCTGCGCGGAGTCGAATCATCCGGAATGCTCTGCAGCGAACGCGAACTCGGGCTCAGCGAAGAGCACAACGGCATCATGGTCCTTCCTGCAGACGCCCCGCTCGGATCCTCTTTCATCGAATACATGAAGGCCGACACCTCCTACGACCTTGAGATCACGCCGAACAGGCCGGATCTCCTGTCCCATGTCGGGATAGCCAGGGAGATCGCCGCGCTTTCAGGTGTCAAGGTCAAGTATCCATCCCAGTCAGTTTCACCGAAATCCATGATACCGGCCGACACGGTTGAGATAAAGGACTCCGAGCTCTGTCCGAGATATTCGGCGAGGATAATCAGGAATGTCAAGGTCGGTGAAAGCCCGGAATGGCTCAAGCAGCGGCTTAAGAGCGTAGGGCTGCGCCCGATAAACAATGTCGTCGACATAACCAACTTCGTTCTTCTCGAGCTCGGTCAGCCGCTGCATGCCTTCGATCTGTCCCTTCTTGAAGGCGGGAAGATCATCGTCAGGCGCGCCGTCGATGATGAAAAGATAATCGCCCTCGACGGAAAAGAGTACAAGCTGAACAGGAACAACCTCGTCATCTGCGATGTCCGCAGGCCCGTGGCCCTGGCTGGGATAATGGGCGGGGAGCACAGCGGCGTCGTCGAAACTACGAAGGACGTCCTTCTCGAAAGCGCATATTTCAAGCCGTCCAACATCCGTTCATCATCGAGGGAGCTCGGGATTTCTTCGGATTCATCATACAGGTTCGAACGCGGGGTTGATTTCGACATGGTCGTCAATGCGAGCGACCGGGCTGCCGCACTCATCCTCGAACTGGCCGGCGGCGAAGCGACCGAGATGCTCGATGTCTGCCTTTCACGCCCCGAGATCAAGCCCATCGCATGCAGGTTCGAGAAGATCCGCAGGCTGCTCGGTGTCGGTATAACAGACGTCGAAATCATGGAGATCTTCAAGAGGCTGGAGCTTGGTGTTTCGGATATCGCATACGGTTCGTGCAATGTGATCCCCACATCTTTCAGGGGCGATCTCCGTGAGGAGGCCGACCTGGCCGAGGAGGTCGCGAGGATACATGGTCTTGACAAGATACCTCTTGTTGCGCTTTCGGCTGTGGCCGGCGGCTCGTTCAAGAAGGATGCCTATGCAGTTGTCGAAGAGGCGAGGAACCAGCTGATCGCCCTAGGTCTCGACGAGGCGATGAACTACAGCTATGCCGATGAAAAGGCGGCGCTCGCCGACAGCAGATACGGGAAGGACCATCTGCTCGCCATGAGCAATCCGATCAGCCACGAGTCCGCATTCATGAGGCCGTCGCTGCTTTCCGGCATGCTCCGCACTGTCGAGCACAATATCTCCAGGAAGAACACGGATCTTGCGGTGTTTGAACTTGGAACAGTCTATTCCGCTGATGCGAAGGCGGGCGAGGAGAAGCTCGAATGCTGCATCGCCCTGACCGGCAGGAAGCATCCGGAAAGATTCTCGGCTGAGAAGGGCGTCCTGTATGATTTCTATGATCTCAAAGGCGTCCTCGAATCGCTGATGGGGGTCAGGAAGATATCCGGCTGCGAAGTTCGCAAAACCAGCGGGTCCCATCCGGGCAATTTCACCGAGGCGACATGCGCAGAACTTGTCTGCGGTGGAAAGAGGATTGCTGTATTCGGCGAGATAGCGGAAAGGCTCACCAAGGGCATGAGGATACAGAACCCGCTCTTCGTGGCCGTTGTTGATTTCGATGAACTGTTCTCGGTTGCAGTTCCTAAGATACAGTACTCGGCGATCTCGCTGTTCCCGCCTGTCACCCGCGATGTCGCCATGGTGATGCCGGACGACATCGGGCATGCCCAGATTATAAAGTTCATACTTTCGCTCGGGATACAGAACCTCGAGAAGGTCGAGATATTCGACGAGTTCCGCGACGAACATATCGGGGCCGGGAAGAGGAGCCTCGCGTATACGCTTACGTTCAGGAGCCAGGACAGGACTCTGACGGACGCGGAGGTCAACGCCTCGCACGAGAAGGTCCGCGGTAAGCTGAAGGCCGAACTCCACGCCGAGCTGAGATAGGGCGATTTTCACCACGAAGCGCACGAAGGACACGAATTGTTTATGGTTTTTGATGAATTGTCAAAGAGGGTGTTGGACTGCGCTTTTGAGGTTCATAAGACGCTTGGCCCTGGTTTGCTTGAATCGGCATATGAACAATGCATGGCAAGGGAGCTTGGTGTTGCGGGGATAGGTTTCAAGCTCCAGCATCCGATGCCGGTGATATACAAGGATGTAAGACTTGATTGCGGATACAGATTGGACTTTTTGATCGATGACAAGATAATAGTTGAACTTAAAAGCGTAGAAGACCTTTTGCCGATTCATGAAGCACAGTTGCTGACTTATATGAAGCTTGCTGGAGTCAAGACGGGATTCCTGATCAACTTCAACGAGAAACTTCTTAAGGATGGATTAAAGAGATTTGTCTTATGAACATAACAGGGAAGCTTCGTGAACTTCGTGTTCTTCGTGGTAAAACAAGAAATATGGACGGGTTGATGCATGGATAGCAATCTTATAAGAAATTTTTCGATTATAGCCCATATCGACCATGGGAAGTCGACGCTTGCCGACAGGCTACTCGAGCTGACCGGGACGATTTCCAAGAGGGAGCTTCAGGAACAGGTGCTCGATGGCATGGATCTGGAGAGGGAGCGCGGCATAACGATCAAGTCGCATCCGGTGAGGATGAGTTACAAGGCAGACGACGGCAATACCTACGAGCTCAACCTGATCGACACCCCCGGGCACGTCGACTTCACGTACGAGGTGAGCCGTTCCCTCGCCGCATGCGAGGGCGCGATACTGGTGATCGATGCCACGCAGGGCGTGCAGGCGCAGACCGTTGCCAACGTCAACCTTGCGCACCGCCAGAAGCTGGCTATTATTCCTGTTATAAACAAGATCGACCTGCCGGCTTCTGATCCGGAGCTCTGCAAGGAGCAGATGGAGGAGATACTTGCTATCCCCAGGGACGAGGTGCTGCTTGTGAGCGCGAAGGAGGGGCTTGGCATCAAGGAGCTTCTCGAACGCGTCGTCAAGCTGGTACCGCCTCCGAAGATTCCCGAGGAGGACACCTTGAGCGCGCTGATTTTCGATTCGACATATGACGCCTACCGCGGAGTCGTGAACTACGTCAGGGTGGTCACGGGTTCTCTCTCCCGGGGGCAGAAGATCCGCCTATTCAGCACATCTCTTGAAAGCGAAGTGAAGGAGGTCGGATGCTTTACTCCGGTCATGAAGCCTGCCGAGATCCTTTCTGCCGGTTCGGTCGGGTACATAATTCCCAACATCAAGAGTCCTGC
>CAZDNQ010000028.1:0-17795 GCA_964506605.1 uncultured Victivallis sp.
AGACAACCATGTTGAACATAGTACCGTCCTTGAGGGCGTCAATAACGCTGTTGACCCTTTCCTTCACCCTCACAAAGCCTGGTATGCCTCCCTTGTCGTCTTCAACCATGCTGACAGAAACATCAACCAGCACCGCAATCTTCTCACCCTTGCCCTTGATTCCGAAGAAGTCAAAATTCGAGACGCCCTGTCCAAATCCGCCGGAGCCATAGCCGGTCCCCAGGCCGGCGCCCATGCCCATCCCGGACACGGGCTTGAACTTCGGCTGGAAGCTGGTCTGCACCAGCTTTGGATCCATCTTGACCTCTGGCAGGGAAATATCCGAGGTCTTTGCGGCAGAAAGCCGCGGCATCACCGCCGGGCGGCTGGAACTGCGCTGCTGCTGCGAAACCTTGACCTTGAACTCAAGCTTCTGGGGTTCATAGGACTTCATCGGTGGAGGCTGTCCGGTGAACGTAGCCTCACGGTTCAAGAACACATGGCTGATGACAAATCCGCCTGCAACAAGGACGAGTGCGGCATGGAACAGCAGGCTCATGATGAAACTGCTCCTGACGCTCCCTGACAGCGACTTTCCGCCTTTGCCCTTTCCAAACTTATTCCTGATGGAATCCAACAGTTTTCCAAATTTCATATTCAGAATTCCTTATTCACCATTAAGGTGCCCGTTCATCCGCCTGTGCTTCCACCGAATGTTACATTTGATATGCCCGCACCCACGCACGCATTCATGACATTCACAATCCGTTCATAGACCGTATTTTCGTCGGCCTGGATAGTGATCAGGCATTTTGACTTGCTTGCATCCGAGGTCTGGCGGTAGAGCACCAGCACCTTCACAAGATCCCCAAGCTCCTTGCCTTCAAAAACCTTCCCGTTCAGCATGACGTCGCCCTTCGCGGTGATCTCTATGATCTGCTCGTCTGGCATGTCTACCGGACCTGCGGAGTCCATCCGGCCCGGAAGATTGATCCCCAGATCGTTCTCCTTCTGCTTCAACGTGGTCGTAAGCATGAAGAATATCAGAAGGAACATCACGGTGTCGATCATAGGCGTCAGATCGATCTCCGCAGACTTCATCACCCTTTTCTTCTTCGAGAGCTTCACTTCCCGTCCTCCTTCAGATAAAGGTCCTGCAGATGTGTCGCAAAGATTATATTGGAGACGCCTGCCGCGGCCGCGCCTTCCATTGCACGGCGGATCATCGTATATTTCACATCACGGTTGGCCCTGACATATATGCGGAGTTCCGGATCCTCCTGCAGCGACTGCTTCACTATCTTCTGCAGCCCATCGTCATCCACCAGCGAGCCAAGTATGAGGAAGGGCTTTTCATTTGTGACCAGCTCACCCTTCAGCGTATATGTCCCCGGGGTCAGGACGTTCACGGTGCCGCGGTGGGATGGATCCTTCTGCTCCGCGGCATTGGGTGCAACCGGAAGGTTGACATCCGCGGCGCTGTCCACCTTGGACATCGTTGCCGCGCACATGAAGAATATCAGGAGCAGGAACACGCAGTCTATAAGTGGAACAAGCTCCACCTTCGCATGCTCTATTTCCTCTTTTTCCTTGAATTTCATCCTGGCTGCCTTCCCTGCTGTTTCAAGATCTCTTCAATTCCCGTTTCCTCCGTTGATCATCGTATCGACTATCTCGCTGTAGTGCGCCTCCGACTGCGACATGACGTTGTTCAGGATATTGCGGAAGAGGAAATAAAACGCCATCGCGGTAATGGCTATCAGCAGTCCTGTAGCCGTACAGACAAGCGCTTCACCGATGTTCTTGGCGAGCATCTCCGGTTTGCCCATTCCTCCTGAACCTATCTTGGAGAAGGCCCCTATCTTGCCGCTCACCGTACCGAGAAGCCCCCACATCGGCGACATCGACGTCAGGAGGGAGAGGAAGTTGACATAGAACGCGTATTTCGACTCCTCCTGTCCGGCAGTTTCGCTGATGGCCTGTTCGATCTGCGCCTTGGAACCGGCAGGATCTTCTGGATTGACCTTCTTAAGGCCTGAAAGCAGGGCCCTTGTGAACATCGAATCATTGCTGTTGGCCAGATTGTGCATCTCCTGGAGATTTCCAGCGGCAGCAGCAGCCTTGAGCCTTCCAATCACCTCCATGGGCATCAGCCTTCTGGTGCTCACCCTCTGGAAGTTCAGGATAATCAGACCGATCGTCGCAAAAGAGCATGCCCCTAGAGGCCACATGGCCCAGCCACCGGACTTGATAAGCTCCCACAGCGTCACGGTGCTCTCCACTTTGAGGGGAGCCGGTGGATTCGCCGGCGCAGCTGCCGCTGCCGGCGCGGCGGGAGCCGCCGCCTGCGGGAAAGCCGTATGGCATAGCAAAATGACCGTGACCAATGCGAGAGCTGCCGACAAGAACAATTTTCTTTTCATAAGACACCCACTCCGTTTATTAATTTTTGAGATTTTTATTTATAAAAGCCAATCTATTTGCCTTTCTTTTCAGCCGGCTTCGCCTTGTCGTCCGCCTGGGGAGCTCCCGCCTCAGCGGAACTGGATGTATTTTCCTTGGAATCAGACCTCTTATCAGATTCCTTGATATCCGACAGTTTCTGCCCCTTGCCCGGCTTGCGCGGTTCGCCTTTCTCCTTTGTCCCTGAAAGAGTCTCCCTTATGAGCTTGTTGCACAAGATGTCCATGTCCTCCTCGGAATCAAAGAAAACTTTCTCAATTTCAACATTCTCCTTCTTCTTTGCAAGCCCCTTGTCCATGATGAAGCAGAGACGCTTGAACGCCGCGTCCCCCCATGAAGTCTTCTGGAAAAGGCTGGCAACCTGGAAATAAGTATCCCTGGCCCTGTGGTAGTCGAGTGAATCCTCATAGCACTGGGCTGAGATCAGGAGCGCGTCCGGGAATGATTCAATATCCTTGTCGGCATATGCGATCGACTTTATTTCCGCATCAAGCGAGTCTGCGGTTTTTTTCAGCTCATAAAGTATCTTCCCCTTCACCATCCAGTAAATGCCGTATGAAACGTCGCCTATCTCCGGTTCAGGCACAAGATCGAACTTTTCAGCCGAGGCGCCGGTATCCCCAAGCGCCATCAAGCACAGGATCGCCTTGAGCTGTGCAACCCTTGACTGTGGCCACCACTGCGCCCTGCTAAGATCTTCAAAGAGCTTCTGGGCCTTCCTGTATTCGGCAGCCGCCGCCTCAGGGAGCTTCCCGTCACTGGACTTTGCAGCCTCGCATCTGGCGTTCTCCATAATGTCCTTTCCTGCCCGGAAAATAAATCCTACTGCATTGTTGTCATTCAGTACCGCATATGGGACGAACTGCTGGTACGTCTCCAGGATCTGGGAGTATGCCTCCTTCCATTTCTTCTGGTTCTCAAAGGTCTGCGTCTTTATCTCGTCATATTCGGGAATAATGAAGAACGCCGATTCCACTTCGCCGAACTTGTATTGCACAGAACGCGAATTCTCAGAACAAAGTATCTTCTCCTTGTTCCATCCGACCAGCAGCACCTCCCTGGTCTTGCCAGCGACAACGATGTATGACTTCACCTGCTCGGTCCCGGTGAAATCTTCAATTCCCTTGTACTTGACCTGGACGATGGGCTTCTTTGCGTCCTTTTTCGGATCCTGGACCTGCGGCTGAGCATCCTGCGCATGCGCGGCCGAAGCAAAGGCACATGCCGCAGCAGCGAACAGTCCTGTAAATTTGCGCATAAGTTCTATTTTCATAGTTTCTTCTTAATGGTTTCAAGCTGTTTCTGCGCCTCAGCGGCCTCCGGCAATGACGCAAATTCCGGTTTCGAGAGCATGTCCTCCAGCGTCTCCGCCGCCTTCTTGTATTCACGGAGCCTGACCAATACATCCGCCCGGCCCAAATAAGCTTTCACCGTCCAATCCTTATAATTGGAATAAAGCACGTATATCCTTTCATAGAAGGCGCACGCCTCGTCGTTCTTGCCCAGGCCTTTTGCGACCTCCGCACGTCCGTAGAGCGCCTCAGGCCAGAGCCTGCCTTTCCATTCCTTTACGCCGAGGATGTTTCTGAAGCATTCATCCGCCTGGGCGTATTTCTTCTCATCAAGATAGATCCTCCCGAGCATGCTCAGGGCGACTGCGGCCTCATACTGGGTCGCAAAAACCTCGCGGATCAGGTTGAGATGCTTCAATGCGGTCTTATAGTCGCGCTTCTTGATCGCCTCCTCCGACAGATAGAGCCTGGACTGGAGGGCATAGTCCGTTTCCGGGAAAGCCTTTATCATCTCGTTGGCGGCCTGTTCGGCAAGTTCATAGCCGCCCTCCTTCAGGCTTGCGGAGCGTATCAGCTCAAGAACCCCCGGGCTGGCATACTTCAGATTCTTTTCCTGTACTATCTCGCCAAGGCGCTTGTCCTTTTCAGCCTCTGGAATATCAGGCTGGTAGTAAAGCGCCCTCATCAGGCGGAGAGCCAGCACCTTCTGATCCTTCTCCTTTGCCTTTCCGAGAGCATCGGCGATGTCGGTCCATGCCTTGCGCCTCATCTTCTCATCGCACTGGCGTATGCGACCTATCCAGTCCTCAATGATCATGTCTATGCCTGTCTCAGCGCGCTTGTCTCCATATTTCTCTACTGCATCGCGGTAGAACTGGAATGCGCCGGCATGTTCGCCCTTCTCCCAGTAGGACCTGCCGATCCAGTATATGGCCTGCGGTATGTTGGAGCCTTCCCTGTTGGTCTTCTCGTATTCGGTGAAATGCTTGATCACCGCATCGTAGTTCTTGAAGTCGGAGAAGAGGATCTCACCGCTGCGGAACATGCAGTAGTTGTACTGCTCAATATTCAATTCATGCTCCGAGGCCTGGCGGAACAGGCCCACAGCCTTCCTCAGATCCGATGAAAAGGCGGCGATGTCGCCCTGCATCATGTAGCTCTCCCCGGTGAGCTTGCTCTTAGGAAATGCTTCGGCAAACTTCGCCAGGAGATCCTTTGCGGTTTCAAAGTCACCAAGCCCGTAATAGCATACCGCCCGCCTGAAAGTCGCATCCTCGGCGTAGGTGCTCTTGGGATAGTCCTTCAGAAGCTTCTCAAATTCTCCGGCACCCTCCTTGAACTGCTTGTTGAACAGATGCGCCATCCCAAGCCAGTAGAGGATATCCTCCTCCCTTGGATTGCCGGGATATTTTGCCGAGACCTCGGTGAGCCACTTTATTGCATCCTCGAAATGCTCCTCCATGAAGTGCGCATATCCAAGTATGTACATGCATTCGGCTCCATCCTCATGGTTCGGCTTCATCTCAAGGGTCCTTGTGAAATGCCTGATCACCTCCGGCCAGTCCTGGAGCCTCGCATATACCTGCCCCATTATCAGCGTCACCTGGTCGAAATATCTGCCGGCCGGATATTTCTTCATATAGTCCTCGCCAAGCTCAAATGTCTTCTTCCAGTCGGAAATTGGCAGGCAGCAGCGGAATGCGAAATACAGCGCCTCCTCGGCCTTCTCATCCTTCAGCGTGGCGTGCTGGTACAGGAAGATCTCCCTGGCCTCGCGGTTGTATTTCGTCTCCATGTATGCGCGTGCTATCCTGGACATCAGCTCCGTATCATAGTTTTCAATACCTTCTATCGCCTTGATTTCGTTATCAATCTCCCCGAGATGCTCCTGTATCCTCATGAGCGTGCGCAGGTTTGCGGCGGTAGTCCTGTTGCGGACGGCATCCTTCTCAAGCTTCTGCTTGTACTGCTCGGCGTTGGCAAGCAGCAGGTCGCGCGGATAGACCAGCCGGTATATCCAGAGCGCTTCGCGGTATCTCTGCTCGGTGAAGAGGGCGTCACCAGTCTGGATGGCTGCGACATTGAACCCCACGCTGCGGGAAGCCACCGAATCGGGCTGTATGAGATAAGGCACCACTCTGAACAGGTCGTCGAACTGCTCGTTCTTAAGATAGGATATGAACCAGAGCGACGCCGCCCAGTTCCTCATTTCTGCGTTCCCCATCTCAAAGACTTCCCTGATATACGGCTGCGCCGCATCCCAGTTGTCCTGGAGGATATAAATCCTGACGACCGCGCATCTGATGTCCAACTGGAGATCCTTCAGGACCAGATCCTTGTACTTTTCAAGCACAGCCAGATACTTCTTGACCGCCTCGGCGTTCTTCGTCTGGAAGCGGAGGCTGTCGGCAATATAAACCGAAGCTTCTATGGCGGACTTCCCCGTGAGATATTTTTTCAAATAGGTGCCGAACGACTCCTCGGCCTTTGCAAACTGCCCTGTGAAAAAGTAGCACGTCGCAAGCTTGTAATACACATCGTCCATCATCACCAAGGTATTCTGGTTAGTGCTGCTTCCAAGCATTTCAATGACAGAGCTCAGATATGTTATCGCGCTGTTGAAATCACCTGCCGCAAGGGCGGCGCTGGCGGAGGCCATCAGTTCGCGTGGGCTCAGGTTAGACTTGGATTTGTCCTTGTCGGCAGCATTCTGCGCCGGAGCCTGGGCATTCCCCTGTGCATGAATCACTCCATGGATGGATAATGCGGTGAAAACCAGCAGGATTAAGATTATGTTTTTCAGACGACAAGATTCCTTCTTGGCAACAAACATAAAAGACTCAGTTATTATGAAAACCAGTCAACAGGAAAATTTGTCCAACTGTATTTAAAAGTCTTTTCCCCAGCCCTGCCTCAGTAAAGTTTGAAAGAATAACACCTTTAATATTTAAAGTCAATGGCAAATGTTATCATAAAGACAGAAACAAGATAAGAAGAAGTTGCCAGCCTGATAAATCAACGGCATAAGGGATAAATCGCATTCAGGGATATTCTTCCCTTTATCCACCTTGCATGGCGCACGGATTGTCTCCAAGATTTGCAAAGAGGCGTCGAAACGACTGTCTTTCCATGATATCACTTTGGAAAATTGGCATATGAAGCACGAACAAATCAGGAAGAAAGATCATGTCTTGCGGCAATGGCTGCCAACAGATGATGATTCAGGAATCAGATTGAATAAGTTGACTGTCAAGATATTGAAAGCTGTCTGATTTTTCACTTTGCGGATTTCCGCTCCAGGAAGTCCTGGACAACTTTCTCATTGACGACTTCCACCTGGAACATCGTCTGGATTTCAGACAGGTCAAGCTCATGCTCAGCGGCGATACGCTTGGCGGAAGGAGTAGCCCTGACCTTTGCTCCCGGCTGGGCGGCGGCGGTCTTCTGCGCCTTGACCTCCTTCTCCTTTTCAACGTTGACTTCCTTCTCCTTCAAGTATGATTCCATAAGGCTGCGGTTATGTTCGCCGACATCCGGCAGCTCGTCTTCGGCCTTTCCTATGAGTGCGAGGACATATCCCGGAGGTACCACGCTGTTCACAGGAGCCGTAATCCGCCTTAATATACCGGACTTGGGACATTCAAACTCGATTACCGTCTTGTCCGTTATTATCTCGACCAGGGGCTGGCCCATTGTGACAGCATCACCTTCCCCGGAAAACCATTTGCCTATCGTCCCCTCGTTCATATTTGCGTCCGCCTTCGGCAGCTTGACTTTCGTGATCATTTCTTTTCCTCTGATTTCAATATTATCGGAAAGATCATCGGCGATGTCCTGTTCCCGGCATTGTCTGCGAAAGTGAATTTAAGCCAGCGGATACTTTCAATGGGCACCAGCTGGTCCAGGGCATATGTCCTGCCTTCACACGTGCCTCCGCCTACAGGATTCCCATCGCCGTCTATCAGCTCCCATGTCAGATCGGCAATACCGCTCTGGTCATAGGCGTCCAGCTCGAACTTCTCATCGGCGCCGAACTCCTTGAAGATAGTAAAGAAGGCCAGATCAAACAGGTCCGTGGTATTAAGATTGCCGGCGATGATGTTCACCTCCTTGATGCGAACCTTCTTCCTGTCCTCCTTCTCGCCGAACTTCCGGACATAAAGATCCTGCAGATCGACTGAGAAATCCTGCCAGCCGTTATTCGTAATGTCAAGGAACTTGTCTATCTTCCCGGCTCCGGCATCGGAGATCTTGCCATCCAGCAGGCCGACCTGGACAGTCTTATTGTCACTATATTTGATCTCAAGCGTGATGGAGGCGTTCTTCGGGATGTCAGTGTTCGGGAAGCGCAGCCTCATCGCAAGATAAGAGTCGAAGTCAATATCATTGCTGTTCTTCCTCTTCCTCGAGATGACGGTCAGGGTTCCGCCTCCGTTCGTGCCGGAGAATCTGACAAAAGAGGTTGCCCCCTCCTTCTGCACCTTTGTCTTGACGTTCTGCATGTTGACAGGAAGCTTGTCATAGCTGTCACATGCCGGATCCAGGAAGAACAGTATGCTTTCCGGCAGGGTTGGTTTCAGGAAGTTCGGCGGCAGCTTGTCTTCTGCATAATTCATTTTTATAGGAACGTGCAGGTCTGCAGTCCTGTTTCCCGCACCATCCTCAAGCCCGGAAACGAGCAGATCCCCTGTCTCGCCATCCTTCATCTTGTCTATGGCGCCCCTGAGCATATAAGGCCAGTTTATCGTGAATACCTCGGCGTCCTGGCGGTGTTCCATCCTGCTGAGATGCCTGTCGATATCCATCTTCGTACCGGCGAACGTAGTCGTGATCGAATCAATGTTCATCGGAGCGCCATTGCCGTTCCGCCACTCGATCTGCAGGCATGAACCATTGTAGGCGGGCTCATCAATCGGCTTGAATGCGAAGTTCGCAGTCTTGGTGGTCCTGTCAAGCAGGAAAGGTATCGAAGTGACCTGCGATTCGCGTCCGTCCTGGCTTGCGGCCTTAAGCAATATCTGATGGATTCCATCTGCGGCATTGCCGAGTGATGGAACATGTTTCGTGCCGTTGGCGATCTCATTCCAGACTATCTTCTTTCTTGCATCGGCATCCATTTCGAAGTAGGCCTTATCACCGGCAGCGACAGCCGTGAACACCTTCACGCCGTCCTTCCTGTCATAATAATATGGTGTAAAAGCAAGCTGTTCCGCCTCCCTGACAGCCGGACCGCAGACGATATCGTCGAGGAAAAGCTGGCTGTTCCTGCCGGTCTGGTCCTCCTTGTAGAACGAACCGAAGGTCAGCCGCGGAATCTTGAATATCGAAGACAAATATTTGTTCTTGTCAAAGGCGTCGGTCGCAAATCCGGTCCAGGCATGCCATTTGCGGTCCCTGACAAGCTCTGTACCGAAGCGGACCTTGCGCGCATCAATGTGCGGTTCGTCAAGATATGCATTCGTATTGTCCCTCAGGTTGAGACTTATCTGCCCCATGGGATCGGTCTTGTAGAGGAACTGGACAATCGGATATCTGGACAGGAAAAAGTCGGCTGTGAAATCGGTCCTCAGCCGCTGGTTGCCAAGCCTGTTGTCCACCTCAAGGCATACGTTGTTCCTGTCCTTGTCCCAGGCATACATCATCCTGTTTATATCAAAGTGCAGCCTCTTCCCCAGCTCAGGATTGTCAAACGTCTGGAGGAACGGCGTTATTCCATCGAGCTTCGCAAGTACCGGAGGCGCGACTGCAATGCAGTCCTTCCATGACAATGTCAGATTCCTGCCCTTGCCCCCCTTGAGTATTTCCAGGTTCAGAGTGTCGTCCTGCAGCAGTTTCCTGAAACTCTCGTCCGTTTTTTCCAGCAGGGAAATCCTGAACTTGTTGATGCCGAGATCTTCAACAGGAAGCTCGACTCCCTGGATTTTGACTGTCAGCCTGTCATTGTTCAGGTACCGGTAGTTCGCATCCGTGTTTATAATTATGGAATTCTGCTTCTCCGTATCCCAACGGCAGGTCCATCTGCTTCCATCTTCCGGCATGGCCCACATCAGGTCCGTCTGCTCGTTTCCGCCGGCCATCGAGAGCTTGCCGCCGACAAGTCCCTGCCGAACTACGCCTTTCAGGCTTTTGTTCAATTCGTCCAGGCTGTCTGCCTTGATTGCGGTACCATCAAGGAGGAACTGGCAGCTGCATCCGGAACCAGCGGAATTTTTACTTGATACGACTGGAGCTTCGTTGAAGACAGCAGAAAAATTCCTTATGGCGTAGGCTTCTCCAGGACCGTTTCCCTGCAACCCCTGCAGGATATCGCTTGGCTGGAAATTTCCAAAGCCGACGACTTTCCAGACGTACTCCTTTGAAGAGCCGAACCTTGGGGATATATAAGGCACAGGGAACCATACCCTGGTCCAGCCGTCATCGGAACCGAACTGCTGCAGTTTGACCGGCCTGATTTCGCCGGTGCTTCCGACAAGCTGGAATATGTCCCTGGAATAATCCGACCCGGAAATCTGGTAGAAGTAGCGCTGCAAAGTCCTGTATTCACCTTTTGCATTCCGGGATCCGAGCTCGAAATGGAAATTGAATCCGGCCTTTTCGGTGCGCTTTATTTCGCATGTGAACGCGGAAATACCGCTCTCCGGATATTCAAGGTTCCTGGCCTCGGCCGCGAACTTCCCAGCGCCAAGGATGTTTTCAACCACAAACCCATTGCGCGCAAATGTAAGTTTCGGCGCGCCTGCGGAATCGACCTTCTGCCATGAGGCAGGAGTCATGAGATTCGCCGGGAGTCCGTTCAGCAGCAGGCCAGGCTCATCTGCGATCTTCGCCTTTTCCACCGGAATCCTGCCGGGGTCGGCTTCAGTGGAAGAGATATCCCTGGGGCTGATCTTGTCTGCGGCGACCTTCACCCTTGCAACCATCATGGAATTCATGAATGTCCATATGCCGAATCCGCCTTTCTTCAGAGGCTCCTTGTCCCTGTATGAAAACACCTTCTGGTCATCAAAATAATATTCGACAAGGTCCCCGGTACGCCGCGCCTTCATATAATACCAGGCCCCATGCACATCCCGGTCCCTGGCGAGAATGGTGTCGAAATATTTCCGGACATTCCCGTCGCGCCACCGAGGAGTCAGATACTGGTCGCTGTCCTGCACCATCTTCCCGTCGCGGAACAGGCGCGATTTAGTCTGGCTGTGGTCCGGGTCCCATCCGCTGCAGATGAAGGTGTAGCCTTCGGACGGCATGCCGCGGTTGTTCATCACCGTAAGGTTCAGGTCGCCGACCCGCTGGTACCAGTCGCCGTGGCGTATTCCGGCATACATCTCGATGCAGAAGTCACCTTCGATCTGGTATTTTGACCAGAGTGATGCGAGGTCGTCGGCGGACTGCCCGTTCATATGCGACCAGCGCGGATCGCACTGGAAGCGGTTTATCACCTGCCAGTTCCCGCCGTTCCTCGTCCATTCATATGGCGCCTCAGTAAACAGGAAGTCCAGGACGTTGTCGCGGACGGCACGGAACGAAACAAGCCTGTCTTCTGCAAATCCGGCAATGTAAATCCTGTGACCTGAGAGAGGCTGTCCGAGCCTGACTTTGAAAAGGATCTCCTTGTCGGACTCGCCCCACAGCCATCCGTCTTCAACGGAAAGCCTGTAGGTCGCCAGTGTCTTTCCTTCACTGTCCTTCTTGAACAGCTCATCAATAGGTTTCTTCAACAGCGATCTTCCGCTGGCGCATTCGATGATTTCAAAATCAGTCCCGTCATGGCTTACATTCACATCACCTGCAGGCAGCTCATCCTTTGCGCCCAGGTGTATCTCGGTCTTTTCAGCAAACGGCACCGCAAGCGAGAAGGCGCCGAGGAAATCGCTCTTATGCCAGTATCCCGGATTCTTCTCATCCCTTATCCACTGGCCTGCGGGATTTGCCCAGTTCCGCATGAACGGATCGTTTTCAAATATCTCGTTCTTCTCCTGCTTGTCCCTGAAGACATCTTCCGGCTTGAAACGATAGACAAGGTCGCTGATAGATGCTTCGGTCCCTTTTCCAACAAATATTCCGGCCGCACCATCAGGTGCAGAGGGCTCCCTGTGGATGATCCCAAGACGGCCATTGCAGTACAGCTTCATCAGACCGTCAGGATCAATTTCCGCCTTAAGCGTGGCGTCCAATGCTCTTTCCTTGTCCAGAAGCTCGGAGGTTTCAAGTACTTCGGGTTCCTCTCCGGACTTCATTTTCTCCAGCCTGAGATAGCATTTTGAACCAGCCTGGCTGAAGATGTACCGGAAGAAAGGGCTTCCCTTGTCCTTCCAGGCGAAGACCAGTCCGGCTGACGCAGTATCGGATTTCAGTTTCATCGACATCCCGGCCACTGCCGGCTTATCGCCGGGATTCCCGAAGACCAGGCAGCGGTCCTCCTTCGATCTACCCGGGAAAAGCTCCTTCTCAGCGCCTTTTCCAAACAGCCAGTCGAAAAATCCGGCCTTGTAGAACACCTCTCCCTGGCTGAGTATGGTGTTGAATTTCACGGCCTGCAGATCATCCAGCTTCAAATATGGCAGGCTTTCCGCGGTAAAGTCGTCAAACACCATTTCCTCGGGGCTATTGACAAAAAGCCCGAACTGCCCGCCGGGAGGAAGCATCTCATCGACCTCCATCAGCTTCGTATTGTCGACATACGCCGTAATCTGGTTGTCCATAACACGTATCCTTGGCATGACCCACTGGTCTGCGAGAAGATTCAGCTGGACAGCTTTCAAGACAACCGGCTGTTTCCCGGCCTGGTGCTTCTTCAGCAGGGCATAGGATTCTCCATTGTCTAAAAGATAGATTGTGAAAGTGTAGAAGCTGCCTTCGTCCTGGACATAAAAGGCCAGTCCGCTCTCGCCTTTCTGTATCTGGATGGCTGACTGCAGGATATAATTGTCATTGAAAGGATAGCCGGATACAATCAGTCCGTTCTCACCTGCCCCTTTCAGGCTGTAGAAATTCGGACTTCTCTCCATTTCGACCGGTCTGGATTTCAAATTTGGGGAGCTTTTCTGTTCGACAGCCGACTCCATTACAGTATGGATCTGCCATTTCCCGCTCAGGATATCCCAGCTGTCGAGCTGGTTTGCATCCTTGTCGGCGATCATGAAATCGTCATGGAACATGAAAGGAGCGGTTTTCTGGAAGCGCATCCCGCGTAAATTGTCATCTATTGCCTGGGTCTGCAGCCAGAGCGATTCCGCCTTAAACGGAGGGGGTATCCTATAGAGCAGCTTGCTGTCCAGATAGACGTTCCATGAATGCTGCTTCAGCTTGAGAATGCATTCAATGCCGGCGGCAGGCCTGTCAGGCGGAGGATTCATGAGGTTCAGGAAAGATCCAGACTCATTTGGAATTTGCGCGCCACGGAAAGTGACACCGCCGTCATTCTTTCCGAGCCGTATGAAGCATTGGCTCTTCTTCTCATTGTCGGAAAGCATGAGCACGCTGCCAAGTTCGGGCTTCCAGTATATCTTGAACCTGAACTCACCGTATTTGCCGTCCGTAGAACCGGTCTGGGCGAATCCGGAAAAATCGACAGGCTGTGTGTCGGCAAGGAGATAGGACGCCGGCAGGAAAAGGAGAAGGCAGATGGAAAGTATCTGAAGCACAAGTCCAGATACGGCGATCATTCCGCCCCTCTTGTCATTTATGGAGTCCATCTTCACCCGATGATTTCAGCAGTAGTTTGAAATTAACATACCATATAACGGGAAAACTGTAAAAATAGTGTCTTCCCATGGCAAGTTTACGGGATTAATTTGCCGTCCTTGTCAAAGAATCCGCCTGACAGCACCTTCGTGGAACCAAAAGGATCCTCCGGATCTGACTCTCCTGAATACACTGCATATCCGGGCAGGAAATCATACCTGTGGTTCTCGGAACATGACTTCCCCCACGGAACTCCGCATTGGACCACCACGCTCTTTCCCGGAGCCCAGGGACTCATATATTTTAAATAGATACCATTGCCCTCCCTGGGATATTTCTTCTCACCAACTATGAATTCCTCGCCGGCGATCTTTATCGGAGCGCTCTTGAGGACCTCCTCGATCATGGGGCTGGCCTCCGGCTCTCCATAAAGGAAGAGATTGAACATCTCCTTGTCTTTCTCCGTCAGCTCCTTCTCTTTCTTCACCCTTGGCAGGCTTTTTGAGAACTTATACCATTCGAAAACCCTCTGGTTGAATTCCGTATCCTTCATTCCCGCATTGACAAACATGAAAGGCTCCAGGAAGGCATCCTTGACCGGCCCCCATGCATATGCATACCCGTCGTTTTTAAATCCAGGCGTCTCCTTCAGGACAAAATCGTTCAGCTTGACGACTGGAAATTTCCTTATGCGTTCCGGCATCCTTTTCCTGTCCAGGACGAGTTCCTTTACACCTGAAGTCCGGATCCGCACTTTGTCGTCCTTGACATCGACCTGGACTTTTGCAGGCTGGCAGTTGTCTGTGAAAGAGCTGACGAAAAGCCAGTATGCCTGGTTGTATGCCGGGTGATATGAGACATATTCGAAACTTTCCGGATTTATGCGCCTGACATCCCGGAGCCAGCCGATCAAATCCTTGTCGCTGTAGACCTTCTCGTGTATCCAATGGTCCCCTCCTTCAATCTCCTGGTATTTGAACAGAGGATTTTTAGGACTCAGGAGCTCATTCATGTGCCTCGCCTCTTCAAGGGGAATCAACGTGTCGGCGGTACCATGGAAGACCTGGACGGGAAGATTCCTGAGGTTCGAAATATGCGAAGCTGCAAATTCCCGGTCTATGAGCAACTTCTTGTATGCCGGCAGCGAGTCGGGTTTCATTTTATGCCAGAAATAGAAATCCCCTCTTCCGGAAATCACAAGGAGTCCGGCGAAAAGCTGCGGATAATGGGAACCTATCGTCCATACGCCCATCCCCCCCATCGACATCCCGGAAAGGACGATCCTGTCCTCATCGATATTATAACGTTTTTCCATCTGCCGGATGACATTCAGGACATCCTGCTCGCCGATTCCCTGGAAATCTGTATTCCCTCTTGCGAACGGCAGTACGACGCAGGCATCCAGCTTGTCAGCCAGCTCCTGCAGCCCTTCAGGCAGGGTTCCCCAGTTTACAATGTCCAAATATGGCGAATATCCGTGCAGATATATGATCAACGGGTATTTTGTTTTCCTGTCGTATTTTTCCGGAAGATGACGGACGAAAGGCTGGGGCGACCCGTCGGTTTCATCAAGATACGCCTCTTCGGAAATGCCCGGCTTCAGCTGCGAGGGAGTCTTCGCCTCCAACGATTTCAACAGTGTTTCAGCCTGATTCAATTCACCGTCGACGACTTCCAACATCTTCGGCGAAGGCTTGTAAAACTGGAGCAGGTGATGGATTTTCTTGAGCTTGAACTGGAAAAGATCCCAGTCAGCTGCAAGTTCATAGCTGGCAGGGCGCTCGATCTTCCGGCTTTCGAGATTCCTCAGGGACAGCGCGGCCTTCTCCAGCCCCGGATCCTGCGCGGAAGCACTGGAATTGAGAATAAAGAGACATGCGACAAAAATACTGCATCGGAACAGATGTCTAAAATATTGCCTGCTTTTCCACATTTTCAGATTTCACTTCGTTGTTCGATATTGGATGTACCTGTCAATACGCCCCTCTTCCCGCCAGGACGGCCGGTATTGTCTTCAGCAGGATCTTGATGTCCAGAAGGATACTCTGGCTATTGATATATTGCTTGTCAAGCTCGACCTGCTGTTTGAAGGGAAGTTCGCTTCTCCCGGAAATCTGCCACAGGCATGTCATCCCCGGTCTTACCAGCAGGCGTTTCCTGTCATCATCGGAATACTTCTCCACTTCCTCCGGCACCGGAGGCCTCGGGCCTACGAGGCTCATCTCGCCTCTGAGGACATTGAAAAGCTGGGGGAGCTCGTCAATGCTGAACCTGCGGATGAATCGTCCCACCCGGGTTGTCCTGGGGTCATTCCTCATTTTGAAGGTCACATCATCCTGGAAGGATTTTCCAGAAAGCATCCCTTCCTTCAATGATTCGGCATTGACAACCATGGATCTGAATTTATACAGTGTAAAAAGCCGCCCCTTCCTGCCGGACCTTGTCTGTTTGAAAAGCACAGGCCCTCCAGAGTCAGCATATATTGCAATCGCCGCCAGCAGGAACAGCGGCGAAAAAAGAACTACAAGCAGCAGGGAGGCCGCAAAGTCAAAGATCCTTTTTGCAAGATAAGATGCGTTTACGGTAAGACGCCAGAGGAAAAGCTTGATTCCTTTTCCGGAAACCCCATTGTCAAACGAGTTCTCCGATTTTACAGTCATTGGATTTCCGTGCGGCGACTGTTGCTGTTTACGGCCAAGGCGACGATAATAACAAATATCAGGAAGACGCCGCGCACAAGCAAGGCTGTCCAGATTGAAGTTATGCAGAAAGCCGCAACCGCCCCAGCGGCGCCAAGGGCGAGGATACGCTGGCAATTGCCGGCAGAGCATCCATCAGGCTTAACTGCAAGATATGCCGATGCCGTCCTCTGGAGCCAGAGAGGAAATATCGCCAGAAGTCCAAGCAGTCCGACGAGCCCGGTGCTTGAGGCAAATACCAGGAACAGGTTGTTGTGATCATGCTCCTTGGGGCCTTCCTTTACAGGCAGGAAGCCATAGTTCATACCTATCTGCGACTGGTAGTTCCCAAGCCCGATCCCGAGCAGGGGCTTCTCATGCCACATCTGCACCGACGCCTGCCATTCGGTGTAACGCGGCTGAGCCTTGCCATCCTCGTCGAACATGCTGATCGACTGCACAAGAGTTTCAACATTGTCGCGAGGGAGCCTCGGCAGGATGAAGGCGCCGGCTATTGCGACAGTCAGCGCCCATATGATGAAGCTCCTCCTCGAAACAGATATGCAGACAAGGCTGCACCCGGCCAGCAGACCGATGGCGGCTCCGCCGGAAAGGACTGTGATCGCCGCGGCGACGAGAATGAGCAGGCCCCACGCTTTCATCAGCCATCTGCCGTCAAGGATGACTGTCGACAGCACCAACGGCAGAGCAACTGCAAGGAAGCCTCCGTAGGTGTTGCGGTTTCCGAAAGTCCCCTTCACCCCCATGATATCGACCGAACCGTTGAAATATTGGAAGAGAGCGGTCAATACGACAATGGATACGATGAACAGCAGCAGCGCCGGCAGCCTCGCCATCATCTTTGCACTTATTCTGATTTTCGAGAAAAGGACGAAGACCACTATTACATACTCTACCACCTGGAAAAGCTCTTTTAGCGATTCCGTCCTGTTCTGCGCCTTTACCACCGAAAGAGCTATCAGCACCACAAACAATATATTTTCAGGAAGCGGCAGGATTTCCCTGAAAAATGAAAACAGACGTTTACTTAAAGGGGCACCAGTGTCTTTTGCAAAAAGAACGCGAAACGCAGCTGAAACACAGAAGAGAAGTCCTCCCAGCCAGATCAGAGGATCTGCGATGCTGACATGGGCGCTTCCTAATTGGAATGAATACTGCGTCGGCGAGACAAGAAGGATAAGCAATAGTATCGCCGCAATCCCCGTATCAAGATATTTTGAAATCATGGATTACCTAATTTTTATAAAAGCCAAATAATCCAGAACATGCCTCACGGCATTAACTACAAACGGATGCAAGATGCAATGATGAATATGCTTGTAGTTAAGCCCGCAAGGGCTGTTGAATTATCTTATTCAGACAATTTCTCGCTCTTCTCTATGTCGACCGGCACAAGCTTGCGGTCGCTGGTTATCATCAGCTGGTCTATCCTTATGCCATCCTCGCGGTTGAGGATCTCCAGTTCATAAGATCCTTTGGTCAGGGCCAGGCTCACCTTGGACTTTATCCAGTGCCAGCTTTTATATGTGCCGTCGTTGCCCATGATGAACTCGGGCTTGTCTCCTATCTTCACGCCGAACGAATTGCCGCAGCTGTCAAGCCACCAGCAGCGCGCCCATAAATAATAGGTGCCGTCTTCCTTGAGCGCGATGATATTGTCGGTGAACGCCTGGGTGTC
>CAZDNQ010000029.1:0-16262 GCA_964506605.1 uncultured Victivallis sp.
ATCTCCTTCTTCTTCTCGTCAACTTCCATGATTGTGAAAGACCCGCAGTGACCGAAATGCATGCAGAGTTTTCCGTTCTCAACTGGCAGTGCTATAAGCATATTCTCCTCCTGTTATGTTAAATATTACGGCTTATCCCGTCCCACATCTCCCTGATCCGTCCAACGATTTCACCTTTTCCATGTTCAATGATGCTGACTCCGTTGTCGTGCGCACTGTTTACTTCCCTGTCATAAGGGAGAGCGCCCGCATATGAGGCTCCTGATTCCACAGACAATTTTTCTATCTGCTCGGTCATTTCCGCGTTTATGTCGGCCCTGTTCACGCATACGTACGTCCTGATCCTAAAATGCCGGGCAAGCGCCATAATCCTCTGCAGGTCATGCATCCCGGACAAAGTCGGTTCTGTTGCGATTAGGACGGCATCGGCGCCTGTCACCGATGATATGACAGGGCATCCAATTCCCGGCGGTCCGTCGGTTATTATGATATCCCTCCCTCTTTCTCCGGCAATCCTCCTTGCATTTGCACGTACAAGATTTACCAGCTTTCCTGAATTTTCAGCGCCGGGACCGAGAACAGCGTGAACCATAGGGCCGAAACGGGTTTCGGATATATACCATTCACCGCAATATCGCTGGTTGAGATCAATAGCCTTCACAGGGCAGAACCTCGCACAGGCCCCGCAACCTTCGCATGATATCTCGTCTATTGAGAATTCAGCCTCTCCGGCGATACCGCCCTCCATCTTCACGGCCTCGAACCGGCAATGGGCGAGACAGGCCCCGCACCGTATGCAGCCGGAACTCCTTATCTCCGCCGAAGATCCGCAGAAAAACTGGTTGGAAATTCTCCTGGCCGGATTAAGCACAAGATGCAGGTCGGACGCATCAACATCGCAGTCGGCTATGACTGCGTTTGCAGCGAGAGAGGCAAACGCGGCGGCCAGCGTGGTCTTCCCGGTACCGCCTTTCCCGCTTATTATGACAAGCTCCTTCATGCTTCAATACTCCCACAACATATGACCTTTATGTCCTGCAGCATCTTTTCAAAACTGCCCTTGAATTCAGGCATCGTCTCCAGCATCGGCAGCCCGCGTGAATATGCCTCGGCTATCTTCCTGTCATCAGGGATCCTCATAATCAACGGAATCTTCTCGCTCTTACAGTATTTGCCGATGCAGTCGTCTTCCTGGACGGATTTGTTGACCAGGACTCCGAACGGGAGCTTAAGAAGCTTTATGACCTTGACAGCCAGCGCCAGGTCATGGAGCCCGAACGGCGTAGGCTCGGTCACGAGGAGGACGAAGTCTGAATTCTTCACCGATGTCACGAACGCGCATGCTGTGCCTGGCGGACAATCGATTATCTTCAGAGCGGTGCCGGAGGACCTCCCCTTGACTGCCCGGATGAGAGGCGGCGCCATTGCCGTACCCACGTCCATGCATCCTGATATGAAACAGATTTTACCACTGACACCCGATTCGAGCCTGCCAATATTCCTGCCGAGTTCACGGATAGCCCCTTCAGAACATACTTTCACGCATAATCCGCAGCTATGGCATAAGTCATGAAAAAAAATTGGTTTTTCAAGATATGCGACCGCGTTGAACGCACATACGCCGGCACATTTACCGCATCGTGTGCATTTTGACTCATCAAGGAAAGGAACCGGCACCTGAACCTGTTCCCTGCCCAGGATTTCGGGATTTATGAAGATGTGGGCGTTCGGTTCCTCCACATCGCAGTCCAGGAGTTGTACATCCGTGCCTGCGCAAAGAGCCATGGCGACGGCGACTGTAGTTTTGCCTGTGCCGCCCTTGCCTGAGGCGACAGCGACAGTAAACCCGTTTCCCATTGTCTTATTTCCAGTGGCCGGCGACATCTGCCTCTTCCTGTTCCTTTAGTGAATTTGACTGGTAAAGCCGGAGGGCTTCTGAAACAGAACTGGCTTCAGCCAGAAAAACGGAGATTCCGGCATTCTTAAGTAGATTGAAGGCCTTGGGCCCGCAGTGGCCCGTTACCACAGCCTGTACGCCCGCCTTTATTACGTTCATGGCTGACTGGATTCCGGCCCCTTGTGCGGCGTGCATGTTTACCTTGTTGTCCACCACCTCCGATTTATGACTTCCTGTATCATAGATGATGAACCTCGGAGAGCGGCCGAAGCGGCTTTCCATTGCTTCTTCCATCGTGCTTCCAGCTGTTGTAAATGCAATTTTCATATTGAGTTTCCTCTTTCATGGTTGTCTGACTGTATCTCTTGTAATATTATCAGCGCCTTCCTTCATTACATTGAAGGGGCTTCCTTCTGAATTTATGATCAAGGTTATTTTTCCGGATTTCATGCGGCTCAATGATTCGAGCTTCCTCAGAAAGATGGCAAGTTCGGGATTTGCCAGGAAAGCAGAATAATATTCCGTGGCAAGCTCATCCCCTTCGCCCTTTATGGACTTCGCCTTCGACTCGGCGCCGGCAAGTATCAGGCTTTTCCTGTTGTCGGCATCATCCCTGATCTTCTTCGCCTCGCTTCTGCCGTCGGATCGGTATTTCTCTGCCATGACATTCCGTTCAGCCTTCATTCTTTCCATGGCTTTCTCGGTGATCTTGTCGGGAATTATGAATGATTTAAAACCCGCCCCTTCGATTGACAGTCCGAGTTTTTCCATTGCTTTTCCAGAAATATCCTTCCTGATTTCCTGCTCGACGATTCCAATCCTGGATTTGCCGGTATCCGTATTTATGAACTCGTCAAGATTATACGCGCCTATTGCCGAATTCCTCGCCGAGCGCATTATGTCATCAAGCAGGATCTCCGCCCTGAACAGATCCCCTGATGTCCTGAAAAGCTTTTCAACATCTGAAATCCTATATGCCACATATATGCCTGCGACAATTACTTGCCCGTCACGGGTGCAGGTCTCCTCAAGTTTTCCAACGTATCCATCGAAACACCGTATTCTTTTGTCAAAAGTGTAAATCTGATCAATTGGATAGGGCCAGCAGAAATGCAGGCCGGGCTCATTTTGTACTGAAATCCTGCCAAGGGTCTTCACGATCACCAGATCGGTGCTTTTTACCTGGTAGGAAAAGATAGTTGCGAGGAATATCGCCGCAACCACCCCTCCAAAGAGCAGGGCAGGCCAGTGCTTTAAACTGTTTAATAATTCATTCATTTTTATTAATGATAACCATTTCCATTAAGAGGCAAAAAATATATGGCTCATGCCTTTGAGGAGCAATTACCGCAAAGGCCATAGAACTGAATAAGATGGTTTGTGATCTTGAAATCATATTTTTTTGAAAGGCCCTTCTCTGTCTCCTGGAGCAACTTGACTTCCTGATCAATGAAATCCGAATAATCGACTATCTTCCTGCAGCCGGTACATACGAGATGGTGGTGGTGGTTGGGCTTCTTTGGGCTCTCAGCCAGTTCGTATCTGGCCCGGCCGTCTCCTATGTCGAGCTTGAAGACAAGAGCCATGTCAGACAGGACTTCCAAGGTCCTGTAGACGGTGGTCAACCCTATGTTTGGATGCGTTGTGTGCAGCTTCATATAGATGTCTTCCGCGCTTACATGCTTGTCAGTATTGGAGAGGAGTTCAAGAATAGCTTCCCGTGCGACAGTCATCCTATATCCGCAGCCATGGAACTTCCCATGCCATCCTTCAGCATCCTTGCAGCATTTCTTCATTGCAATTCCCAGTATATGATAATGATTACCATTAGCAATTATACTGCTTCAGCTTATATTGTCAAGATATCTATCAGTTTTATTCAAAAGCAAATCCCTAATCAAACAAGGATATGGATATGAGCGACTTCGACAGCAGGGCGAGGGGCTGGGACAATGAGCAGAGGCACGCCGACAGGACGCAGGCGATCGCATCGGAAATTCTGAAGTCGGTGCCGGTGAAGCCCGGCATGAAGGCCCTGGAATATGGCGCCGGCACAGGAATGCTGAGCTTCATGCTCAAAGAAAGTTTCTCCGAGATCACCATGATGGACAATTCCCGCGAAATGGTGAATGTCACCAATGAGAAGATCCAGGCTGCCGGCGTCAAAAACATGCACGCGTTATTCATCGATCTGGAGAAAGAGGATTTTAAAGGAGAGTTCGACATCATATATAGCCAGATGGCCTTGCACCATGTGGCCAAAGTCGATTTGCTCCTCGGTAAGTTCTTCTACCACCTTTCCAAGGGAGGCTCTCTGGCAATTGCAGACCTTTACAGGGAGGATGGTTCGTTCCACGGCGAAAAGAAAGTTCCGCACGACGGATTCGATATGGATGAGCTTTCATCCATGCTGTATAAAAATGGTTTCAGCAGCGTTGCACACAGGCAATGCTATGTTTTGAAGAAGGCCATTGCGTCAGGGGAAGTCAGGGAATTCCCCATATTCCTCATGACGGCTTCAAAATAACCTACCGTCCGTTGTACGGGGTTGAATGCCCTGCTGATCATTTCCAGACGCTGTTCATTATGAGCATGCTCTTCAGTATGCGGGTGGTGATGGTGCCTGCGGTGGCGTTGGTCTTCGACTCATTGACATAATAGGTTATCGCCTTCATGACCTCCATCGCGGTGCTGAACCTCTTTTCCGGGTTCTTGTCCAGCATCTTCGCCATGATGTCCTGCAGCCAGTTGGGGATTTCCGGATTTATCCTTTTCGGCGCTTCCGGCTTCTTCTCCCTGATTGACTCCATCAGCTGGTAGAAGTTGTCTCCGAAGAACGGGCGGACCCCGGTGAAAAGCTCGTAGCTTATGACGCCGAGGGAGAAGATGTCGGAGCGCCGGTCAAGCGCCTTTGCTGAATCGAAGCTCTCAGGGGACATATATGCAGGCGAGCCCATGACGTCGCTTGTGATGGTGATCCCGGAATTGGAGACCTTGCATATGCCGAAGTCGGTGAGCTTTACTGTCAGGTTGTCGGTGATCAGGATGTTCTCCGGCTTCACGTCCCTGTGCAGGATGTCGCAGCGGTGCACATAGTCCAGGGCGTATGCAATCTGGTTGATGATGTAGGCCTTCTCGGCGAAGGTCAGGGGGGTCTTGTTCTTGATGTATTCTGAAAGCTGCTTGCCGCAGATGTATTCCATGATTATATACGGGGAATTTGAAACAGAGTCGTGGTTGAAGTCGATGATCTTGACGATGTTTGGATGGTTTATCTGCCTGAGGGTTTCGGATTCCTGCATGAAGCGCTTCAGGCGCACCGCGTAGTTTTCCGGGTCCAGATCCTTGCGCAGGATCTTTATCGAATAGAAGTTTCCGTCCTTCTCGCCGAGGAGGACCGTGCCCGTGTTGCCTGAACCCAGCGATTTCAGGATCTTGTAGCCTTTGAACTCGGACTTCTGGAAGGTCTCATCCGGCTTGAATTCGGCCTTCTGCTCGGTAAGAGCCTTCTCCAGGAGTGAAAGCAGCAGCGAGAAATCTATCGGCTTGGTCAGATAATAGAACGCGCCTTCCTTTACAAAATTGATTGCGTCGGTGAACTTTGGCATTCCCGTAAGCACGATGAACGGGATTTCCGGAATTACCCTGTGGCATTCCTCGAAGAACTCCTTGCCGGAGATATCCGGCATGTAGAGGTCGCAGATTATGATATTGAAGACTGAGCTGTTGAGCTTGTCGGCGGCCTCTTCCGCCGAAGCGGCGGTCTCCACATGGTACTTGCCGGAGAGGCCCTTCGACAGCAGGTTCCTGATGGCCTCCTCGTCGTCTATGACAAGAATCCTGGGCAGTTCATTGCCGGCGAACTGCGCCTGCACCGCGTTTTTTGCCTCCTCAGGCATTTCCTTCCCCTTTGTCTTTGTCGGGACTGTGTATCAGCTCATGTATGACCTTCAGGAGCTCTCCCAGCGGATACGGCTTGTATATGAACTTGTATCCCTTGCTGATTATGTCCTTCCACCTCGACTTCTCATCGGTATATCCGCTTGTCAGCAGAATCTTGAGCCTAGGGCTTATTATATTCAACTTCTCCGCAAGTTCAACCCCGTTTCCGTCCGGCATCACCACGTCTGAGATCAGGATCTTGAACTTCGACGGGTCGATGGAGAACGTGGAAACAGCCTCTCTGCATCCGGAAGCCTCCCATACCTCATACCCGTATTTCCTCAGGATGCTGCATGCGATGTTCCTGACGGCCTCCTCATCCTCGACCAGCAGGACAGCTTCGCCTTCGCCCCGCTGCCAGACTTCCTCCCCATTGTCGATATGCATTCTTTCGTCGCCGGATTCCTCGGCCGGAATATAGACCTTGAACTCGCTGCCGTTGCCGGGCTCGCTGTAGACATGTATCCATCCCTTGTGCTGTTCTATAATGCCATGTACCACTGCAAGACCAAGCCCGGTGCCCTTGCCAAGCCCTTTTGTGGTGTAGAACGGTTCGAAGATGTTCTTTACGACCTCGCTCGACATCCCAACTCCGTTGTCGGATACCGAGAGGCAGACGAATTTGCCTTCGCGGATCTCATGCCCTGGCACGGTATCGGTCCTGGAAAATATCGAATTCGAAGTCCTTACCGTTATCCTTCCTCCTGTACCGCCGGGCATCGCGTCGCGGGAGTTCACCACCAGGTTCATCAGTATCTGCTGCATGTTCCCTGAATCGGCGAAGATGTTGGCGAGTTCCGGTTCGAGTCCGATCTCCAGGCGTATGTCCTCGCCGATCAGCCTCTTGAGTATCTTGACCTGGCTGTTCACAATCTCGTTGAGGTTTAGGATCTTCTGGGATATCACCTGCTTCCTGCTGAACGCCAGGAGCTGGTGTGTGATTTCAGTTGCATGCTTCGCGGATCTCCTGATCTCTGTAAGGCTGGGAAAGTCCTCGGACTTCTGATCGGTCTTCATCAGGAGCAGTTCCGTAAAACCCTGGATCACCTGGAGGCAGTTGTTGAAGTCATGGGCGACTCCTCCGGCAAGCCTCCCTATGCTCTCCATCTTCTGGACCTGCCTGAGATTTTCCTCCAGGATGCTCTTCTCCTGGTCCGCCTTGAAGCGGTCGGTGATGTCGATGTCCGACCCGCGGTAGCCCAGCAGCTTTCCGGAATCGTCTGTAATAGGAACCCCGTTGGTTGAAAGCCACACTATCTGGCCGGTCTTGGACAGCGCCGGATTCAGGAGGTCGTGGAAGACATCCTTCCTGTTGAAAATATCCTGGGCGGCCTTCTTGAACTCCTCCCTGTTCGCTTCGGGATGCAGATCGTAGAAATGCTTCTTGCCTATGATCTCCTCCGGCTCATACCCGATTATGCTTTTCGAGAGACCGCTTATATAGGTATACATCCCTTTGCTGTCCACCTCCCATATCATTTCCCTCGCGATTTCCGCAACCTGTTCAAAGCGGCGCGTGCTATCCACGAGCGCCTTCTCGACGGTCTTTCGCCTTATCGCGGCGCCAAGAATGCTTGCGGCGGTACGGAAAATGTCCAGTTCGGCGATGCTCCACTGCCTTTCATCCCTGCAGGAGTCGGCTCCGAGCATGCCCCATAGGTCGTTGCCTTCGAGTATCGGCGCGAGCACGATTGACTTTATTTCACGCTCCATGAGGAATTTCTGCTCGTTTACGGGGAAATCCCTTATATGCCCGTAAATTACATTCTGCTCCTTCAGGAGATCCGCCCTTCTCTTGAACACTGTGCTTTCGGGATCCAGGCGCTGCATCTTCCGGTTGCCTATCTGCTGGGTTACGCCTTCGGCGCACCACTCGAATACCACCTTGTAGAAAACCTTGTCCTTGTCCCTGAAGGATTTCATTATATAGGCGCGGTCCAGGTCGGCGGATTCACCAAGCCTTTTCAAGGCCTGCATCGTCGATATGGAAAGGTCCGCATCGGTAAGGAATGCTTCCGATGCGAAAGCCAGCGCCTGCATCGTGATGTTCCTGCGGCGCAGTTCCTTCTCAGCCTCGATATGCGCGGTCATGTCGCGTACCAGCCCGAGTATTCGGCTTACCCGGCCCTTTGAATCGAGAAGTGGCATGAGGCGGATCTTTATTGACACGTCCCCGGAGGGCCCCTGCAGGATTTCCTCGTCTGAGAATTCCTCGCCTGTCTCGACAATACGCCTTATGGCCGCCATATGCCTTTCGGCGGAGCCGGGCGGGAACAGCTCATGCTGCAACTTGCCGACAGGATCCCCGGGAAGCCCCCTGGCGCTGCTCGCATAGGAGACAGTCCCATCTGTTTCAAGAAGAATTATAATAAGATCCGGAATTGAACCTGCTATCGCTGTAAGTACGTTGTCCAGCTCGTCGCGTTTCCCGATCAGCTCCTGGAGGGTGTATTGTGTCTCTGTTTCCGAGGGTTCGAGGTCTGCGCATATCTCGGAGTGGATTCCAAGTTCCGCAAGCCTGTCCTTTGCGAACTTCGCAGTTCCGGCATCACCTTCCATGGCGAGTACTATGTTCTTCTTTCCGGGCATGACGGTGTTCCCCCAGTGGAATTAATCCCCATGAGCGCAAAATCGAAACGACAGTATTTAATTATATCCCAGTCCTTGGAGGATTGCTAGTCTGACCATGAAGTTTTCGGAAGTATGGCGGCATCTCCTGGATCCCTGTTTTGGCGGGTTGGAAAACCCGCCCTCCATTGCTGGGGACGTTGAATTAATAACGGAGCGCGGGTTTTCCAACCCGCGTCCTTTTCGAGCAGGCGGACTGGAAAGTCCGCCCTCCGTTGGGATGGCGTTTGGACTTATAACGGAGCGCGGGTTTATCCAGCGGTTTTCATGCCTTTCTCGAACCATGGCCTTGTCGCCACGCAGAATTTGCAGACTGAAAGCATCACGGGCACTTCAACCAGGACGCCGACGACTGTTGCGAGGGCCGCTCCTGAGTCAGGGCCGTACAGTGCGATGGCAGTAGCCACCGCCAGTTCGAAGAAGTTGCTCGCCCCGATAAGTGCGCCCGGCGCCGCCACGCCATACGGGACTTTCAGCAGCTTCATCAGCCCGTATGCTATCGATGAATTGAAATAGACCTGCAGGATTATCGGAATGGCTACGAGAAGTACGTTGAACGGCTTCGAAAGCATGTTGTCCGACTGGAACGCGAATATGAAGACAAGCGTCGCCAGCAGCGCCATGATCGTGACCGGGTGGAAGAACGCGAGGAATTTGTTTTCAAACCACTCGTTGCCGAACTTCCTGATCAGCGTGAAGCGCGTCATCGATCCGAATCCCAGCGGGATCACTACGAAAAGCACTACGGCATAGAGGAGCACCTGGAACGGCACCACAAGGTTGGAGGCGCCTGAGACCAGGAATGTCACTATCGGCGCGAATGCGAACAGCATTATGAGGTCGTTCACTGAAACCTGCACGAGCGTGTAGGCAGGATCCCCGTCGCAGAGGTACGACCATACGAAGACCATCGCGGTGCATGGGGCGGCGGCAAGTATGATCGTTCCGGCGATATATTGGTCCGCCAGATCCGGACCGAGCATTGGAAGGAAAAGGTGCTTGAAGAAGAGCCAGCCGAAGAACGCCATCGAGAATGGCTTGATCAGCCAGTTTACTATCAGGGTCACCACAAGCCCCTTCGGGCGTTTTCTCACGCCGAGGATGCTGGTGAAGTCGATCTTAAGCATCATCGGATATATCATCAGCCAAATCAGGATGACGATAGGAATGTTCATATGGCTTCCGCCGCCGAACTCCATGCCGCGGAACATCGAAACCATGCCCGGGAACAACTTGCCGAGTACGACCCCGGCGACCATGCACAACGCCACCCAGACCGTAAGGTATTTTTCGAATATATTCGTCATGCGCCGCTTTTCCATAATTCTTCTCTCCGATAAAAATTATTATTATACTGAGTCTGGTATAATCAACATATTCCTTCTACCAGCCCATCTTCCCTTTTCCATTGCAGGGCTGGACTATTTCGCCGACCGCCTCGTTCGGACAAATTATCTTGCACTTCATGCATCCGGAACATTTGTAGAAATCAATCCAGGTCTTCTGGTCAGGTGATTCCCTGAACGGGGCATGCATCTTGCATCCGGCCTCGACCTCGCAAACCTTGCACGACTTGCACTTCTTTGAATCTATGATTGCTCTTTTCATTGGAATCCGTTTTTTCCGCCATGGTTATAGAATATCATCGAGAATCCGTACTACGCTCCGCACACAATGCTTGCAGGTCTTGTTGATTATGTCGTTGTCCTTTAAATATCTCTGTCCTTCCTCGGTCATGAGGTCAATGTCGTCCAGCAGCTTGCGGCAGATGCATGAGCCATGCTCACGTTCGAACCTTTCCATTAATTCCCTGGTGAGCCTGTATGACCGCTCTGTAGCCGGACGCTCGTCCGCCAGGCCTCTTCCATATTTCAAGCCGATAACGATAATCCCGCCGGAAACGGCTCCGCAAACCTCTTGTCTCCTTCCCATTCCCGCTCCAAAGCCGCAGGCCAGTTTCAATGCGGTATCCTTGTCAAAATGAAAATCTTCACAGTATGAATACAGGACGGCCTGTGCGCAATTGTAGCCCGACAGGAACTTGTCAACGGCAATTTCACTTCTATCCTTCATGGTTTTATCTCCATTGTTCACTTCTCGGCCGACACATACAGGCTGGTCACATATTCGCCCAGCTTCCTGCCCTTCGGCAGTTTTGCGGCAACTGTCTTGTACAGCGGATCATTCCATTCGGACATGGAATCTATGTAGTCCGGCTTAAAGATCAGCTTTATCTTCTTCAATCCAGCCTTCTTCGCCATCTTCTCAGTCTCCTTGACCAGCACGGCGCCGGCTACGCAGCCGACAAGCGCGTTCACCGATGCAAGCACGGATTTTGGAAGCGGTTTCAGCAATGCCAGATCGGATACTGCGACACGTCCTCCCGGCTTCAGCACCCGGGCTATCTCATTCCACACCTGCTGCTTTTCGGGCGAAAGGTTGATCACGCAGTTGGAGATTATCACATCCACGGAATTGTCTGCGACAGGCAGATGCTCTATCTCGCCGAGACGGAACTCAACATTCTTCAGTCCCGTCTTTTTGCTGAAAATCTCGGCGTTCCTTCTCGCTTTGGAAAGCATGTCAGGGGTCATGTCGACTCCGATGGAACGCCCCTTCCTGCCGACCTTCTCTGCAGCTATGAAAACATCAAATCCGCCGCCGCTGCCCAGATCAAGGACGATCTCGCCGGGTTTCAGGGAAGCAACTGCAGTAGGGTTTCCGCATGACAATCCCATGTTCGCGCCTTCCGGAAGATCAGCAAGTTCATTCCTGGCGTAGCCGATGACCTTTGCGAAATTCGCAGGTTCCAGGTGCTTCTTCTTTCCGCTGGAGCAGCAGCAGAGATCTCCGCTTTTTGCGATCTTCGCATATGATTCGCGGACCTGTGCCCTCACGGCTTCCTTCTTGTCTCCACAGCAAGCGCTCATAATATGTTCCTCCATAATTAGATTTGTTTCTTCTCAACGGAGCGCGGGTTTTCTAACCCGCGTCCTTTCTCTGCTGGCGGACTGGAAAGTCCGCCCTCCTTTGGGATGGCGTTTGGACTTATAACGGAGCGCGGGTTTTCCAACCCGCGTCCTTCTTTATTGTAAAGGAAATATTCCTCCTCCCGCAAACGGGCTTTCTGAGGATTTTCGTTTATATACTCTTTGCATTTCCTGAAATGCTTTTCACTTCTAATCATCCTGTCCCAGTAGTCATCCTGCCAGAGCTCACCCTTTTTCTCCAGCTCATTATTGATACTGCGTGCAGTGAATCCCTTCCATGATTTCACTATCTGTTCGAGCTTATATGGTTTGATAATGCTGAATAGGACATGAACATGGTTTGGCATTACAACGAAGGATTCGATTTCATATCTTCTGCTGTTGAAATGGAAGAATGCATCTGAGAGGATTCTTGAAAGTTCGGGATTTTTAAGCAGGCATGAACCCGATCCTGCATCAAGGATCGCATCAATGGCACGTGAGAACCTATCATGATATTCTTCCTCTGTTTTCTCATCCCATGGTTTAGGATGAGAAGAAAGCCAGAAATCACGTTCCTTGTCCAGTCGGCTTAGCTTTTCTGCAGGCAAGGAGTCCGCCATGTGCCAGCTAACAAAGTAATAGATGGTCCCTTGCTGGCGATGGGGCAGGTGGTGCTTGCTGCGTTCAACTGGAGAGAAGGGATTGTAGAATTTAGAGTAGGATGAATCCTTGCAAGGCGGGTTGGAAAACCCGCCCTCCGTTGCTGGGGAAATTGAATTAATAACGGAGCGCGGGTTTTCCAACCCGCGTTCTTTTCGAACAGGCGGACTGGAAAGTCCACCCTCCGTTGGGATGGCATTTGGACTTATAACGGAGCGCGGGTTTTCCAACCCGCGTTCTTCCTCTGCTGGCGGACAGGAATGTCCGCCCTCCTTTAACAAAGGCAATTTGGCTACAAAATCCCTGATCTGATCTCTTACGCGCCTGTAATGATCCAGCGCCTCTTTCTCCGTCTTTGCGGATCTCGCAAGTTCCGGAGGATCGTCGAAACCGACATGCAGCACCTTCGCCTTTCCCGGAAACAACGGGCAGTTCTCGTCCGCATGACCGCATACGGTGATGACGTAATCGAAATTTACGTCTTTCAGTTCATCGACATGCTTTGAGCGATGTCCGGATATGTCGACACCGGCCTCCGCCATGACCTTCACTGCGTTCGGATTGAGGCCATGAGTTTCAATCCCAGCCGAATATGCATCAATGCTGTCGGCTTTCAGCTGCCTGCACCAGCCTTCGGCCATCTGGCTCCGGCAGGAATTGCCGGTGCAGAGGAAGAGAATTTTAATTTTTCCGCCCATTTGCTATCCTCTCAGGTTTATTCCATATATATGGGTAAGGCAGTAGTAGATTCCGGCCAGGATGAAAATAATTCCTGCAATACGGCGCACCCATGTCTCGACCTGTGTCAGCCTGTTGAACGTATTCCCGAGCATCTCCCCGCCGAAGGCGATGATGAATGCGAATATTATGACAGGAACCGCTGTCCCTGCGCCGTATGAAAGGGGAATGACGATCTGCGACGAGGTCTTCAGGGATAAAGGGATCAGCCCTCCGAAGAAGAGTCCTGCCGACACAGGGCAGAATGAAAGCGCGAAAATGACACCGAGAGGGAATGCGAAATGGATTCCACCCTTTTCAGCCTTCTGCTGTATCCTGTCTCCTGCGATGGTGACGGACTTTCCTGAACCAATCATTCCAAGAAGGACCATTCCCAGGAGAATCAGGACAGGGCCCAGTATCTCATTCATATATTTCTGGAGGAAGCGCGAGACTTCGCCAGTTGCAAGGAGTCCGGCGGTTATGACAGCTCCCAGGACGATGTAGGCGGTCATGCGTCCGGCAGTGTAAAGCAGGCCTGACATGAGCACTCCCAGCCTGTTTCCGATATTGCGGCTGATGAATGATATTGCCGTGATATTGGTGGCAAGCGGGCAGGGGCTGATTGCCGTCAGGATTCCCAGCCAGAATGCCGACGTGATTGCGAGCCAGGTCATTTTACACCTCCCGAATCCATCATCTTCCGGAAGGACTTTTCGAGATAGCCGTCGAAGGCCGGAGGATTGCCGAGAAGCTTCCAGACCTCGTCAAGCCGCTCGTAGTCGACGACCTTGCCTCCGTCCATCAGGACGGCGACGACACCGCTTGTGTTCACATCGAATTCCTTTGCGAAGGCTTCGTCCTCTTGAAAATTGACCACCTGCCATTCAATGCGGCCGTCGGCAAGCTCCTCTTTAAATTTGGATTCCAGGAGTTCACGTGTCTTCTTCTCGATGCTGTTGCATGTCTCGCAGCGGACTTTCGCATGGGTGTAGTAGACGCGGAGATGCTTTCCGGTCTTCGTCCCGGCTGTACCCGTGATCCCGGTCTGGCTTGATGAACTGTGCCTGCCGATGGCGTATCCTACCGAGACCAGCACAAACGCCAGCAGCAGGTTCCTGATTATGTTCTTCCATTTTTCCATTTTTCAATCTCGTTCTTTATGATTGCCGACTACCGTTCACTGATTACTTATCACTGCTTCCGGGCTTATTCTCCTTCGGTTTGAAATCATAGCCGAGTTCCTTCCATTTCGCAAGGATCTCCTCTTTCGAGAAGAAGCCGACATGGCGCCAGAGTTCCTTGCCTTTCGCATCTAGGAAAACCTGTGTCGGGATGGATTCGACCTTGTACTCCTCCGACTTTTTAGAGTTCTCCTTCTGCCAGACATCAATGAACTCCACGTCGAACACGCCGGCATATTCCTTCTTGAGCTCCTCCAGAATCGGGGCCATCTTCTTGCAGGGTATGCATTTTGTCGCGCCAAGGTCGACAAGCTTAGGCAGGGGGGCGGCTTCTTTCTTCTCTTCAGCCGGCGCTATGAATGCAAGAAGCGCGATTAGCAGGCCTGATATGAGTTTCTTCATTTTTGCCGTCCTTATTTGCTGAGCACTTCGGCGCACTTGGCCGCCACGAGATCAATGTTCTCCGCAGTCACAGGTGTTTTGCCTTTCTCAAGGCCGAGATCTGCAATCTGGACATGTGCGAAGTTCGCAAATCCGGCCTTCTCAAGGGAGTTTTTCACACAGTTGAGCGGGCATCCGTCTATAGCCAGGATCTTTTCCGCGCTTTTGGTCGTCTCCATGATTCCACTGACTCTGCCGCCAATTCCCACGGAACAGAACATCTTGCCTTTGCCTTCCTTGGAAAGCTTTCTCGCCGCCTGGTCCGCGACAGCGCCGACATCGGCGGCTCCGGAACAGGCGAATATGAGTTTAGGGGCTTTTCCGCACGCGCATTTGTTGTTGTCGCTCATCTGGCCAAACTCCTTTTTTTTCTCGCAGCGACGCAAAGGCCGCCACGAGATGCTAATATTGTTTCAAGATACTTTTGTGATTACCGATCTCAGACCACCGATTACAGACCTCCTGTTTTCATGCCAGCAGTTTCTTTATGTCTTCCGGGCTCAGCAGTTTGCCGCAGCTTTTGACCTTGCCGTCGACGGCGATGGCAGGGGTCATCAGGACGCCGAACCCGATTATCTCCTCGATCTTCGTGACCTTCGCGATCTCGCATTGGATCCCGAGCTCCCGGACTGCGATCTCCGCGTTTTCCGCGAGCTGTATGCATTTCGGGCATCCCGTCCCCAGAATCTGTAGTTTCCTCACAAAACTCCTTTCTCGCAACGACGCAAAGGCCGCAACGAAATGATACTTGATACTAGATACTCGACGCTTGATACTTGGAACTCAAAACCTAACTACGCTGCAGTTGATCTAATGAATGCATTCAGCTTGGGCCCAAGTTCGTCAACCAGTTTTTTTATCTGGGCAATTTCCTTTTCAGAAACGATTATCTTTCTTCGTATTGCTTTCCTCAGCCAGCACTTTGTCTCTTCAAAGGATCCTCTGGCATATAGATAGAACTTCTTTCTGTCTGCACTTGAATACCTTCCATATCCTTCAGATATATTTGCTGCAATGCTGTCTGCAGAGCGAATGATTTGATGGCCGATAGTATACTGTGATTTCTGGGACCAGTTGTCATATGCAAACCAGACAAGATCTGATAATTCCTCGCTTAACCGATAAACATCAAGCTCATAAACTTCCTTCATTTTATAACCCCCTTCAATTGAATTTTAATTTCCTATTTCAAGTATCAAGTATCCAGTATCAAGCATCATGAATCGAGAAATCATGTCATTGCCCCGAAAATCAATCCCGTCAGTGTCGACATCACGATCACCAGCAGTATATAGACAACTGTCTTCTTCGTGCCCATTATGCTGTTGAGGACGAGCATGCTGGGAAGGGAGAGGGCTGGGCCTGCGAGCAGCAGTGCGAGGGCCGGGCCCTTGCCCATGCCGTTCGCCATCAGCCCCTGGAGGATCGGTATTTCCGTGAGAGTCGCGAAATACATGAACGCGCCGATGACTGATGCGACAAGGTTTGAAAGCAGGGAGTTGCCTCCGACGGATCTGCTGATCCATTCGGACGGGATTATGCCGCTGCCACCCGGCTGCCCGAAGAGGAAGCCGGACACGAATACGCCGATCAGGAGCAGGGGCAGGATCTGTTTCGCGAAACCCCATGACGACCAGAACCACTCGCCGGATTCGCCCTTGTCGGTGCTGGTGATTATTGAGAAGGAGATTATTCCGATTGTGAACACCAGCATCGGATCAAGGGGCCAGAGCATCAGGACGGGGACTGATGCGAGCACAAGCTTCTGCCATTTCATCCCGAACCAGAGATACATCATGACAGCCATGGATACGGCCAGCG
>CAZDNQ010000029.1:16272-17694 GCA_964506605.1 uncultured Victivallis sp.
AGACGATCGCGAACTTGGATGAGAAGATCCAGTTCCAGACAGCCGACGCGGCCTCTCCCTTGCCCCAGTTCGCGAAGATCAGTATGCCTGCGAGGCTCGCAAAGAAGAGCAAATTGTGCCAGAGGGGTCTTTTCACCTCCGGCGCAGGCATCTGCATCTGCTGTTCGGCCTTCGCCTGCTCCTCCTTGCGGAAGATGAAATGCATCAGGAGCCCTATGACTATGCTGAAGACGACTGCGCCGACAGCGCGGGCCACGCCGATTTCAAATCCGAGCACCCGTGCCGTCAGGATTATCGCCATTATGTTTATCGCAGGGCCGGAATATAGGAAGGCGGTGGCGGGGCCGAGGCCCGCGCCCATCTTGTATATTCCAGCGAAAAGCGGCAGCACCGTGCACGAACATACCGCCAGTACAGAGCCTGAAACAGATGCGGTGCCGTAGGCGATGTATCTGTTGGCGTTCGCCCCGAGGTATTTCATGACCGACGCCTGGCTTATGAACACGCCGATGGCGCCGGCGATGAAGAACGCAGGTATGAGGCAGAATATCACGTGCTCCCTGGCGTACCATCGGACAAGATACAGCCCCTTGAAGACGGCGTTGTCGAATCCGGCGGTGCCTACGGCGTAGAAGCAGGCGACGAACACGGCAATTACCAGCAGCAGCGCCTTCCATTCTTTTTTCCAGTTCATCCGCCTTTTCCCCTTCTGCTGTTCCTTACGGCCCGCTCGGAGCACTCGAGAAAATCGATGACGCATGGGCAGTTGAGGCTGTAGAAGACCTGGAGCCCGCGTTTCTCGGTATTGACAATCCCTGCATTCCTGAGGACGAGCAGGTGCTTCGACACCGTCGAGATGTCGGAGCCTATCAGCTTTGTCAGCTCGCAGACGCAGGTCTCTCCTTTTGACAGCTTGTCGATGACGAGCAGCCTCGCCGGATGCGCCAGCGCCTTTATCATCGCCGCCCTTGATTCATATTTCTTCAGCTTGCTTTCCATTTCCGAGGGGATCCTTTCCTTTTAACATCCAACCCGCGTTGTTCCCGCCCATGCGGAGCGCTGGCGGTTCCTGCATGCGGTCCAGTGGACGCGGCAATCCAAGTATTTGGCAATTTAGCCAAATAGCCGGGATTGTCAAGCCGAATTCCGCAAGGTTCAGTTAATGCTGGCAAATGTCATGGTTTTGTGGTAGAATATATTATTTGTCAAACGGAAGCGATGAAATGAAAATACTCATAGCGGATGACGACGAGGTGGCGCGGCGCATGCTGGAGAAGGCCCTGGTCCGCCAGAATCTGGAGGTCGTCTCGGCGGCCGACGGCAGCGAGGCATGGAAGATCATCAGATCGGTGAATCCGCCTGATATCATAGTCGTGGACTGGCTTATGCCCGGAATCGAGGGTGTTGAAATATGCCGCAGGC
>CAZDNQ010000030.1:0-17678 GCA_964506605.1 uncultured Victivallis sp.
ATTCAATTCAAGGAATGAGGCGGTCGCAGGTTCAGAGGCTGCAAGACTGCTTGATATCAAGCTTGGCAGTTCCTTCAATCCCACATGCGGGATTAATCAAGGGGATCCTGTCCATCAGAACGATAACCTCCAGTTTGTCGGCATTATGGCTCCTACGGGGACACCGCACGACAGGGCCATTTATATTCCATTGAAGACATTCTACACTTTGGAAGGTCATGGCGACAATGTCCAGGAAATGGTCATTGACGAGGAACACCGCGAGATCAGCGGAGCATATATCAAGATCAAGCATATACGCGGCGGTGCCCTACATCCTGGCATCCAGGACCTGAAATATAACATCAACCAGTCGTCCCAGGCGCAGCTGGTGATTCCGAACGAGGTGCTTCCGCGCCTTTTCAGCATCATCGGCTGGGTTGACATGGTCCTAATGGGAATTGCTGCCCTTGTCTCATTGCTGGCCCTGCTGTTTCTTTTCGTATCACTGCTGTCCGCCCTGCGGGAACGGAGGCGGGATCTGGCTCTTCTGCGGTGCCTGGGGGCGACAAGGCGGACAGTGCTGGGACTCATCCTCTGCGAATCAATAGTTATGTCGACGACCGGGGCTGTAATCGGTATCGCACTCGGGCATGGAATTGTGGCCATCGGGAGCGAGTTGATACGGATTGAAACAGGAATGCGTTTGTCAGCGGCATATATGTCAATTGCAGACATATACATCCTGCCAGTTGTCGTAGTGCTGGGATTATTGGCCGGTATGCTGCCGGCTTTTCAGGCGTACAGGCTCGGGGTTCTCAGGAACCTGACGCAAATATCTTAAATTTTTCAGAGGCAAAAACAGGAGCTCGGGAGCTAATTTCCAGTTGGATACGATCCCGATGATGAATAAGGTGTTCTATGAATTCAGGTAATACAGGATCGCAAGTGGCAAATACTCCAAATGCCCAACAGGCTGCATGCTTCTGGAAAAGCAGACTGTTGAAGTTTGGCCTACCTCTGATGATCATCGTAATTCTGGCAAATCATTTGGAATATCATTTCAGGCATGAACGCATGGCGTCCCAGGATGTTTCAAAAGTAACAGTCACTGCTGAAGAAAACCGTCTGGCGGGACACACTACGATTGGTATTGATGAAAAACTTCTGAAAGACGACAAATCTTCTTTCCTGCGTTTTGCCCTGCTAGGAGAATGGGGCTATGACTCGAAGACGCCAACCGTCTGCCCCGCTCAAGTCCAGAAATTGTCAGGAAAAGGCGCATCCTGCATTGGTTTTATGTATCCGCTGGAACCTGGAACGATGATCAAATCTTTCTGTTTGCTGCGAACAACGCAGACCTGCTGCTATGGGCCGAGGCCGCAGTATAACCAGTATCTGCTTGTGGAAATGAAGCAGCCGGTCAAGTTCGAGAGGATGAAGCCGGTCATTGTCCAAGGAACTTTCTTTGTCGATCCTCAGCCGTCTCAGGGATATGTATACCGCATGGAAGGGAATTCCATAGTTCCGGTTTCAGATGAGGGGCCGGACGCGAATCCCGCAGATGAATCGAAGAAGAGAGGGCTTCCCCTATTTGATTTCACCTGTCTTTCAGGCATTGAAGGTTCAAAGACAAGGGAAATCCCTTCGGAGCTTCTCCTGCAAGACTCTAAAACAGTGATTGTTGCTGGATATTTTTCTAATCGGATGGATGGAGCAAATCCCCAAGTGCTGGTTGGAAGCAAATATTGGGATGGGGCATCCAAAGGGGCTCTGCCAAACGTATATAATACAGTGATAACTCATTTCAAGGATGCCGGGCAGATGCCGCCGCTCTGGAAGGAGAAGGGGATTGTCAAAGGGATTCTTAAAGTTGAGAGGAATCCGGAGCTGTGGCGTCAAAATGGGATCGTTTCATTGCAGGATGCCGAACGCCTGACAGGTGCAGGTTTCAATATTGGTCTTAACAGGGGGCCGATTCTGGGAATATGGGAGGAGGCTTTGCTTGTCATTGGTTTCCTATATGTAGTGGTTCGGCAAATTACATCCTCGACAAAGCCAAGGAAAAACGATGGAGTTGAACAAGTCTCCGGCTTGTAAGCTTTATGAGATCACAATTTCCTGTATGATAAATTTATAAGGAGTGGAATTGAATATGCATATTAGATTTCGTAGTTGCTGCATGACGCTGGCCGTATCAGTTTTATTCCTGAACACCTGTCTTATGGCAGAAGACAAAACTGCCGACAAGGTTGCAGCCACGGTCAATGGAGAAGCGATTTATGAAAGAGAGATATCCGTTGCTGCCGGACTTGGAGATGCCATCGGGGTTGTCTCTGACAAGGCAAGGCAGATCAGGCTGGAGCGCGTAATCCGGTCACGCATCATTGGCCAGTACTTGAAAGCCAATAAAATCGAGGTGACTGAAACCGAAATTGACGGAGAGGTTGAAATTGCAAGGAAAAATCCGCCTTCCGCAGGATGTTCATGCTGTCGGTATCCGACCCTTGAGGCGTTCATGGAGGCGAATTATTATGACATGAAGGAACTGCGTGGAGATATTTTAAACACCCTTGGGATTGACAAGTATCTGAATTCATTGTGGGAAAAGGAGTATCCGGCAGGTGAAAAACAGGAAAAGTTAATTCAGAAGGAACGTCCTCGCCTGGAAAAGGAATACATGAGGGTCTCCCACATTTTCTTTAACACCTTCCAGAATCCTGAATTGGAAAAATCACCGGACAAAGTACGCAAGGAAACCAAGGAAAAGGCATTGGTTGCCTGGAGGCGTCTTGAAAAAGGTGAATCGTTCGAAGCCGTTGCGAAAGCCGTGTCTGAGGATACCATGAGCCGCGCAGAGGGAGGTTCCCTGGGATGCATCGTGATCAACGGTTTCGGAGACAGTTTTGCAAAGGCTGTTTCAAAGCTCAAGTTCGGCGAATATTCTGAGCCAGTTGAAAGTGCCTTGGGATTCCATATCATACGCAAAGAGATGATGACCAAGAAGAATATTTTAAGTATTCTAAAGGATGATTACACCAACAGGACTTGGCTTGACACTGAAAAAAAGATTGTCAATGAAGCCAAAATCGAAAAAAAACAATGAAGGTAATTCTTGCGGCATTTTTAATTTTTACTGGCGCATTTGGCATTTGTGCCGGCAAAACTGCCAGCGCACTGGATGAGAAGCTGGATGGGATACAATTTGATTCGGCAACTGGAGCGCTCAAGGTTACAAAAACTTTAGCAGGAATGAGCTTGTCCTCCGACTTCCACTTTTCCATACAATTAATATATGATTCCCTAAATGCCAAGTCAGGTCTTTTTGGAAACAGCTGGAGCTGCCCACAGCTTGAAAGCGGCATGTTTATAAAGGACAAAGACGCTGAATGGCTGACTCCATGGAACGAGCATGTCCTCCTCCACGAAAATGGTAATGGGATATATCTTTCAAATTCCGGATGGGAGATGGATGTGACAGGAGAAGAGTGTGCTGTCAATAAGGATAAATGGAGATTTGAATATAGGAATTCACGCCTGATGTCAATTGTTTCTCCGTCGGGAATAAATCTTTCCTTTGAATACGATCAGCATCTCTCCCGGGTAATCCGTGATTCCAAGGTCTTGATCGAGCTTAAATACGGAGGAGATGGCAGTGTCACTGAAATCCTGGCCGAAGACGGAAGCTATTTCCTTGATTATAAGAAAATGCCATATCTATCAGCGCCCAAAAGACATGATTCCCTCCAGCTCGTTTCAGAAAAAACGTTGCTTGTTGAAATCAGTGGCGGCCAGAATTCACCCTGTAAGTTTTCATATGATGCAAAGGGCAATCTCAGCGAAATCAGCAAGGGAGAATCCGATAAGCCTGATCAGCCGCCCTTGAAGAAGGAACCATTGAAGGAAAAGAAAACATGCCCGTGCCCATGGTGCATTCCTTTCCTGTAATAACTTGAAATAAGCTAATTTTTCCAAAGGCGCTTGAACAAGAAATAATTTCAACTAACATAAGGTAATATTTAGTAATACCATGCATCTTCCTTGGGCGGAAACTTGTGTGGGATGCTATGGCATTTAAATGAACAGGGTGAGAAGGATTCATAAAGAAGGAAGAATATGGCATGGCGACAGCTGAGGAAAAGTTATCAGATGCTCACAGCGCGATATGCGGCTGCGATCATTGCCGTGATCACGAATCCGGAGGCGCAGGACACGACCGAAGCCTCGGGCGACTCAGCATTGCGCTTGCAGGGGGTATTTTCATTCTCAACTCCTACATCCTCAGATGGGCTCAGTTCGACCAGGATTTCGCCGCCGATATCAGCGCCATCTTTGGCGCAATAATACTTTCATCCCCAATATTCATTGTGGCCATAAAGGATCTTGTCAACGGCAAGGTCTATATGAACGAGCTTGTTGCTCTCGCAGTTCTCGCAGCGCTCGCAGGAGGAGACTTTAGAACCGCTGGGATAATATCCTTTCTCCTGCTCCTGGCAATTATAATCGAATCCGGAACCGCCAGCGGGGCCCGTCGCTCTATCGAAGCACTCGTCAAGCTTACTCCTAGAACCAGCAGGAAGATCACAAACGGCGATGAGTCCGATGTTGATGTGATTTCACTTGATCTTAATGACGTCATACGCATCCGTCCCGGCGAAAATTTTCCGGTGGACGGCATTGTCGTCAAGGGCGCAAGCTCCGTAAACCAGGCCTCTGTAACAGGCGAATCTATTCCTGTTGACAAGGAGAATGGCGACGACGTCTTTGCTGGTACGCAGAACCTCACCGGCGTGATCGATGTAAAAGTCACCAAAGTCGGCAAGGACACCACTCTTGGCAAGGTAAAGGAGATGATACTCGCGGCTGAGACCAGCAAGCCTCCTATCGTCAAGTTGATTGACCGCTATGCAGGCTATTACATCCCCGTGATCCTTATGATAGCCGCCCTCACGTGGTGGTTCTCTGACGGCAAAATGAACAATGTAATCTCAGTCCTGGTCACGGCTTGTCCATGCGCTCTCATCCTTGCCGCACCTTCCGCCATTGTTGCGGCTCTTGCAGCTGCGGCCCGACTCGGCATCTTGGTCAAGAACGTATCATGCCTCGAACTCGCAGCAAAGATAAACGCAGTTGTTTTTGATAAGACTGGAACCTTGACAGAGGGGACTCTTTCCGTCGTAAGGCTAGCGCCAGCCCAAGGTACAGAACCAGCTGAACTCCTGCAGGTCGCCGCCTCCCTTGAAAGCCATAGCAACCATCCCACCGCAAAGGCGCTCCAAAACCTTGCGAAAGAAGCCAGCCTGAAACTCTCTGATACCGAAGAGTACAATGAAATCCACGGCAAAGGCGTTGAGGCATCTTTAAACGGCAGAAAGTCATATATCGGCAGGTCGGAATGGCTCAAGGCCATGAAGATCGACATATCATCCCTGGAGAAGCCGGAAGAAAGCGCAAGCGGAGCCATGAGCATCGTATATGTCTCAGTCAGCGGTAAGGCGCTCGGATGGATCGGATTCAGGGATACCGTCAGGAAAGAGGCCGCAGAAACTGTCAGCACCCTCAGGGAAATAGGGATAAAGCATTGCGCGATGATAACAGGAGACCGCGAACCCGTGGCTGAACTAGTCTCCAAGGAAATCAATATAGAGAACGTCAGGTCTGATTGCCTGCCTGACGACAAGGTGGAATACGTCAAGGAAATCAAGCACAGCTACGTGGTCGCGGTCGTTGGCGATGGGATAAACGACGCCCCGGCTCTGACTGCCGGCGATCTCGGTATCGCGATGGGCGCAATAGGCAGCGACATCGCCATCAACAGCGCCTCGATAGCCTTGATGACCAATGATCTTCGCAGGATACCTCTTCTCATAGTGCTTGCAAGGCAGTCTGGAAAGATCATCAACCAGAACCTGCTGCTAGGATTCATATTCATAGTCGGTGGCATAAGCCTCTCGGTGTTCGGGATGCTGCCTCCCATCATAGCTGCAGTCCTGCATACGGTCAGCCCCGTTATTATCCTCTTCAACAGCGCAAGACTTGTACGTGTAGGAGAGGAATTTACTCTGGAGGAATACACCTGAACATCTCGGTGAAATCCTGGAACTGCCGCTTGAATACAAAGCAACATCAATTATCATACGGCAATATTTAGTAATATCATGAATTTCATGCAGACAGGAACCTAAGTCATGATTATCAAGAAAAATAAAATAACGCGATACTGCAAGGTTCTTCTTTCAGCGGGGATTATTTTTGCGAGCATTTTCGCGAATTGCCTCCACAGTCATCACTTGGACAAAGCGGTCATAGGAAACTGTTGGGCTGGTTGCCTTGAGGTTCATTCAGAATGCATATCGGCAGATGAAAATAATGAAGACGTGCATGGAGATTGCCAGGCATGTTCGTATCTCGGCATGGTACAGGAGATCTGTTTCTGTAAGATCCAGGTTCAACCTGTTGCCACCTTGAAAATCTGTCAATTCCTTGAGCCTGTCTTTTTCCACAGCAATCCCCCTGTCGAAAAGCTTCCCAGGGGACCTCCCTGCGCCATATAAATATTCTTCTTTAAAATATTTTCTTAAGATTCATAAACATATTCAAGATATAATGGAGGATTTTACCATGATAAGAAAACTGCTAGTTAATGCTGTTGTTACATCTGTTATGATATTTGGATTGATTGCCGCCGCCGATAATAAGGATAAAAATGCAAAGGATGAAAAAGGGGAGCACAAGACTGCGCACGGCGGGTGCCTGAACGCCATAGGCACCTGTGAGAACGGACATGCAGAGGTGAAGATACAGGACGGTGTCCTGAAGCTCTGGCTTGTAGGAGGAGGGAGCGACACGGTAAAGGCGGTCCGTATCACGGACAAGGAAATCAATCTCTCAATAACAATCGATGGCGAGAAGGATCAGAAGACACTGCTTCTTAAGGCGAAGCCCAATGTCCTGGCCGAGGAAAAGGAAGGCGACTGCTCAAGCTTTGAAGGAAAGGCAGACTGGCTGAAGGGTATCAAGAAGTTCGTCGCCACTGCTACAATAAATTTCAAAGGCAAGAAACAGGAACTAAAGATTGAATATCCTGCCGGTTACGATCCTGACGACGAATGATCATGTTTGATTTATTATTTAACAAATGAGGTTGAAATGAAATTATGCAATAAGATGGTTCTATTTGTCTTTACTGGATTCCTGCTACTTAAATGCGGGATATCATATGCTGGCGACAAGGAGTTCACCGTCGTCACATCATTCTATCCGATGTATATCTCGACAATAAATATTGCGAAGGACATCCCCGGCGTGAAAGTTGTGAATCTGACAAAGCCGATCACCGGTTGCCTGCACGATTATCAGATGACGCCTGACGGCATAAAGATGCTTTCAACGGCATCGGTGTTTGTCATTAATGGAGCAGGGATGGAGTCATTCATGGAGAAAGTCATGAATGAACGCAAGGATCTGAAGGTGATTGATGCGAGCAAAGGTATTGAGCTCATTGGGGAAAAGCATGAGCATGGTGAACATGGGCATGAATCAGTGAATCCCCACGTCTGGGTGAGTGTCAGTCTCGCCATGAAACAGGTTGCGAATATCGCAGAAGGGCTTGCCGTGACTGATCCGAAGAATGCTGACAGATATCGTGAGAATGCCAAGGTGTATCTGGAGAAGCTTGAAATGCTGAAGAAGAAGATGCATGATGTCCTCGACTGCGTAAAGAATAAGAAGATAGTGACTTTTCACGAGGCCTTTCCCTATTTTGCAAAAGAGTTCGGGTTTGAGATAGTCGCCGTGATAGAACGGGAACCGGGTTCGGAGCCTAACGCAAAGGAACTTGCAGAGACGATTGAAACTGTCAGGAAAAGCGGGATCAAAGCGCTATTTGCCGAACCCCAATATCCGACAAGATGCGCAGATGTAATATCAAGGGAGACATCTGCAAACGTTTCTGTCCTTGATCCTGCCGTCACTGGCCCTATGGAGCCGGATGCCTACATCAAGATCATGGAAGAGAATCTGGAGACTCTCAGGAAAGCTTTAAAATGAAGTTGCCACCGCTGATTACTAAAAAGAAAATAATTCTGGCTATGGCATGTCTCTTTGCTGTGGGCACTTCATATCTGGGTTACTATTCTTTGCTTAAAATTGAATTATCCTGGAAAACCAGCAAGATCCAGAAGGACGGATATCCTGCAACTCCAGAAGAACTTGAAAAATGGTATCCGGAGCCGCCATCAGGTAAGAATGCCGCATGCTTATATATTAAAGCCGCTGAAAGCTACAAACGGAATCCCGCTGATGAGCAGCACCCGAGAATTTCAAGTGGACGTGTGGAAATTCCAATCCAGGTTGCATTCACCGAAGAGATAATGAAAAATACAGAATGTTATCTCAAGGCAAACCAGGAAACTCTTGAGCTTCTCCATAAGGCGGCGGGATTTAGAGACTGTCGATTTCCTGTCGAGGTAAGTGACCCAGACCGCCCTCTCGCCTATCTTTCAAATTTACGCCAGGATGCCAGACTCCTTGCGGAGGAGGCCGTTTTTGCCGCGGAAAAAGGTGACTCTGTAAAAGCATTCAAGGCCGTCCTTGACTCCATTGCGCTATCCTCATCGCTGGAGAAGGAGGCCACTATTGATTCGTTCCTTACGATGATGGACATCGAGCATATCGCGCTATGCAATCTCGAAAGGATATTGTCCAAGTGCAATTTCGACGCAGAACAGTGCAAGCAGCTCTCCGGGAAATTAGCAGGTTTGGATGAAATGAAATCTATTGAGCGTGCACTTGCTGGAGAAAGGACATATATCCTTGCCGGGCATTCGCTCGAAGAATATCTGGAATATATCGATTATAATTATCCCAGTGTCAGAAAGAATAAAACCTTGAAGAAGTCGGTGGAATTCATGTCCGACTTCTTACTGCTTTGGATGTTGAATGAGCTTGCCAGCGTAGATTTTGTCTCGGAATTGATTGAAGCCTGCAAAGAGGGACCTGAATCAGTGCTAATGAAAACAGGGGCTATGCAGGACAGAATCCGGAAGTTCCCCTCCAGCCTTTTTGCGGCAAAATCATATCTTCCAACCCTCTTCCCTGCGCTTGATAAAAAGGCCATGGCAATTGCTGAAGTCAGAGTTGCCCGAGTCGGCCTTGCCGTTGTTTCATACCGGCATAAAAATGGCAGAATGCCTGAAAACAGCGCAGAACTTATCCCTGAATTCATTGATTTCATATCTGTCGACCCCATGGATGCGAAGCCATTGCGCTATAAGAAAACGGAGAAATGTGTTCTTGTTTACAGCGTAGGCGCCGATGGGGTAGACGATGAGGGAAATCCAGGACTTAACAATGGGTTTAGCAAAGGCGAAGATGTCGTCTTGAGAATTTCAACGGAAATGCCTGACATGTCAAAGACAAGGTAAAAACGGAATAGTGGAGTAAACTCAATCGTCCACAGCGACAGCGACTTTGTCCCCATTTTTCGGTAGGGTTAATCCTCATTGTGCATGAATTGAATTCAACGTATATTAAAGACCAGGGAAATAATATTCCTAACTCATGCTGGAGAATACGGGGTTCTATGCCCATTGAAGGGGACAAGATTATGGATCATGGTAAGATAGAATGGAAGAATGATCTCGATACCGGGATAGAGATCATAGACCGGCAGCATCAGGAGTTCATCGGTCTCGTCAACAAACTCCTTGACAATTCAATAAAATCTGAGGAGATAACGGATACCTTTTTCTTCCTGAAGGATTACATCAACGCGCATTTTTCCATTGAGGAGACGGCAATGATGGCATATGGATATCCGAATTACGCAACGCACAAGGGTGTGCATGATTCCTTCCGCGAGGAGTTTAATGGGATGGAACTGTCCATCAGAGCCAAAAGCCCCACACGTGAAATTGCCATCAAACTGAATTATCTGGTAGTCAACTGGTTCATGAGCCATATAAAGGCGGAAGACGATAACCTATACAGGTTCCTCGAAGCCAGGGCCTCGGATAAGAATGAGGTGCTTTCCGACAACCTTAATATAATAGAGAGGAATTTCTTCAAGGAAGGCGCCTGGCGCTATAAGGTCCATCAGGATTGAACAATATGTGGCCTATGGAGCAGAAGGCGAATAAAGAATTATATTCGGTATGTGGAATTCGTATTCCGTGACGGCAGGATGCTTGGTGCGATACTGATCGGGCGTCCAGATCTTGCGGCACATGCAAAAAAGGCCATCGAATCCGGAATGGATTTTTCGATGCTGATAAATGCAAATCCTTGCATAGTAGAAGTGATTGATCATACCAGATAGTATCTCTTTTAAGAAAACTGCTTGTGAGTGCACTTGATGTTACATATATTTAAACGGCCAACTAAAAATTATAGTGGAGGTGGGGGATGAAGAAAATTGCAAAGGTTATGGGCGGAAAGAAGTCGGACAATAAGCTCACTACCAGAGCGGGGGCACCGGTAGTGGACAATCAGAACACCATGACAGCAGGGCCGCGCGGACCAGCGCTGCTCCAGGATGTCTGGTTCCTTGAGAAGCTTGCTCACTTCGACAGGGAGGTCATTCCCGAAAGGCGTATGCACGCGAAAGGTTCGGGAGCCTACGGCACATTCACAGTGACTCGAAATATAACAAAATATACCAAGGCGAAGATATTCTCGAAGGTCGGCAAAAAGACCGACCTCTTTGTCAGGTTTTCCACGGTCGCAGGGGAAAGAGGGGCTGCCGATGCTGAGCGCGACATCCGCGGATTTGCAATGAAGTTCTATACCGAAGAGGGGAACTGGGATCTTGTCGGCAACAACACTCCAGTCTTCTTCCTGCGCGATCCTTTGAAATTCCCCGATCTGAACCATGCGGTCAAGAGGGATCCGCGCACCAACATGCGCAGTGCGCTGAACAACTGGGATTTCTGGACTTCGCTCCCTGAAGCCCTGCATCAGGTCACGATTGTCATGAGCGACCGTGGCATTCCTGCCAGCTACCGGCACATGCACGGTTTCGGTAGCCACACGTTCAGTTTCATAAACGCGAAGAATGAAAGATACTGGGTGAAGTTCCATTTCCGCACGCAGCAGGGGATAAAGAACCTGACAGACCAGGAGTCCGAGGTGATCATCGGCAAGAACAGGGAGAGTCATCAGCAGGATCTCTATGAGAGCATCGAGAAGAAGGATTTCCCGAAATGGAAACTGTTCGTCCAGATAATGCCGGAAAAGGATGCGGCCAAGCTTCCCTACCATCCTTTTGATCTTACAAAGGTCTGGTTCCATAAGGACTATCCTCTTATGGAAGTCGGAATGATGGAGTTGAACAGAAATCCGGAAAACTATTTTGCCGAGGTCGAGCAGTCGGCATTCAATCCTGCCAACGTCGTGCCAGGAATTGGATTCTCGCCGGACAAGATGCTGCAGGGGCGTTTGTTCTCCTACGGAGACGCCCAGCGTTACCGTCTTGGAGTGAACCACGCTTCAATACCGGTAAATGCCCCGCGATGCCCGTTCCACAGCTATCACCGCGATGGATCTATGCGTGTTGATGGGAACTATGGCAGCACTCTCGGATACGAGCCGAACAGTTCCGGCGAGTGGAAGGAACAGCCGGAATTCAAGGAACCGCCTCTGCCCATTGAAGGTGCGGCAGACCACTGGAACTACCGCGAGGACGATTCCGATTACTACGAACAGCCGCGCAGGCTTTTCCAACTGATGAGCAAGGATCAGAAAACTGAGCTGTTTGGAAACACCGCCCGTTCTATTGGTGGCGCATCAATGGAAATCAAACTGCGTCACATAGGTAACTGCATGAAAGCCGATCCCGCCTATGGCAAGGGAGTGGCTGATGCCCTAGGCATAGGACTGAAGGATTTGCCGAAAAACTGATATGAGAAAGACATTTTTAATATGCATGACACTTGCTACCGTTTGCGGCAACTTTTCGGTATGCTGCGCTCAGGAGCTGGGCCCATATATCACGTGGATGGACAGGGAATCGGCTGTTGTTGTCATGCACACAAAAACAGACGAGGAGATAAAGTTCACTGAAGAAACGACTAAGACGGAGCTCTCTTCCACAGGGAAACACCATGTGTTTAGAATTCCTCTGACCGCTGAAAGCAGGATCATTTCATATTCCTGCCAGCTGAAAAACGGTGGTATGTCTGAAAAATACAATGTCATGTGTCCGCAGGCGGTCGCCGATAAGTTGAGCTTCATAGTTTATGGAGATTCGCAGGCTAAGGACGGTGCCAGGCAAGGCAAGGTGACGGCTAATTTTCAGGCATTAAAACCGTGTTTCATATTGCGGACCGGAGATATTTCCTCTGGTAAAGGGTCGGATGCACCCGATATTTTTGGAACAGACTGGTCGGTCAATTTCTTCAATGCAGTTCCCAGACAGGTTCTGGCGACAATCCCTTATTATGTCACAGAGGGGAACCATGACAACGAGAGCCCCGAGCAGATGAAAGCCTACAGCACTGTGTTCCCTCAGTTCAATGATTCCGGGAATTATAGTTTCAGATGGGGTAATGCCCTGGTAATCTCCCTGGACATCGAATCAAAAATCAGTGAATTTGTGAAGAATAATGATGAGGCGTGGCTGAAAAAGGAAATTGGGAAATACCCGGACGCCACATGGAAAATAGCATTCTTCCATGTGCCGCCATGGTCCGGAGGGAAGCATGGCGAAAGTGAATGGGCAGTAGGCGGCAGGGAAAAGCTGCTTGGGGTATTGATGGAGAACGGAATTGATATTGTTTTTAGTGGGCACGAGCACAATTATGAAAGGCTTAAGCCGATTTCACTCAAAGGTGTAAACGGCAACCCCGTGCAATTCGTCATCACAGGATGCGCAGGCGCAAATTATTACGATGCCAAAGAGCAGCCATTCCTTTCGAAGTTAATCAATAAGAAGGACCATTTCTGTTCTGTAAATGTTTCAGGGGAGGTGCTGTCCGTGGAAGTGTTTGATTCGGAGAAAAATCTTCTCGACAAGTTTGAAATCAGGAAGGACAAAGGTAAAAATACTTTTGGAGCAGAAATATTTGAAGTGGAGCAAAAAGATAAATAAGGGAACGTATATGTCTGAATTTGATGAAAGAGCAAAAAACTGGGATTCTGATCCCACTAGGATTGAGTTGGCAACAGCTGTTGCCGAGGAAATAAGAAAATCGGTTCCGCTCGACCGTGAAATGACAATCCTCGATTATGGTTGCGGTACGGGACTGCTTGGAGCCGCATTGCTGCCATACGTTGGGGAAGTCACGTTTGCCGATAACTCAAAGGGAATGCTTGAGGTCGTGGAAGGGAAAATTGCTGCCTGTGGAATTAGCAATGCCAGAACGCTCTTCATAGATCTGGCAACCGACAAAGCTCCCAAGGAGAAATATGATCTTGTATGCGCTAGCATGTGCCTGCATCACGTAATGGAGATTGACAAGGTACTCAGGGCTTTTCATAAGATGATTAATCCACATGGTTGGTTGTGCTTGGCCGACCTTGAAAAGGAGGACGGCTCCTTTCATGGGCCGGACTTCAAGGGGCACAACGGATTTGACACGACTGAGTTTTCGACCAAGCTTGGAAATTTTGGATTTGGGGCATTTTCTTTCAGAATTATCTACGAACGGAAGAAGGATATCGGAGGAGTTATCAAAAAGTTCCCGATATTTTTAATGACATCGAGAACGTCCTGATGATTTGACATTATGCCTTATTGCAGTAGGGTAATACTATGTAACACTGTAACTGCACCTCTAAGTTGAAACATGAATCTCAATCTGAAGAAATATTTCTTGTGCCTGCCCGCCTTGTCATATCTGTTTATGGCGGTGCTTATGCCATATCTGCATATGGGGGGCATTGTATGTCCGCATCATCCCGACCATGCCTTTGCCAGCCATTTGTGTTGCGAGTCGGAAAGTGAAGCTGGTGCACCAACGTATAGAAATGCTTGCGGAGACGATGCGGACGATGACGCCGATTGCCAGATCTGCTCCTTCCTTGCTAATTGCAGTGCTGTTTCAGGCATTGTGTCCTTCACAATGTTCACCTATCATGCGAATTTCGCATATGAATCCACTCCTGCTGAAATAAATCTTCCAGGGAAGATTTATTCAGCAAATCCTAGCACGGCTCCCCCGTCTTTCATCTGACAGCGACAATTGATTCCCATCTCTTGCTGAAAATTCACCAAGGGACTACTCCGTCTTTACCCAAAATAATATTTTAAGGATATGCATCTGAAAATGAAAAATAGATTTACATTGATTGAGCTTTTAGTGGTCATAGCGATTATTGCGATACTCGCAGGAATGCTGCTTCCGGCACTCAGCAATGCGAGGAAAACGGCAAAAAAAATCAAATGTGTCGGCAATTTGAAGCAATGCGGGCTTGCGCTGAATATTTACACGGAGGACTGGAAGGGCTATTTTGCTCCAGTTCATGGAGTGAATCCATATACCAACCCGTCTCCAGCGGTACAGGAATGGTGGCAATATCTCGGAGACCAGAACATGAAGAGGGATTACCTCCTCTGCGATGAGGATCCTGCGGTCCAGACGGGATTTGACGACGGCAATTCAGGTGACGCATATGACTGGACCACCCGCGAAAGTTATATTTTTAACGGCATGTTTTCCTTTGGGAAGAAAAAGGATCTGATCAGGGACTGTTCTGCCAGAATTATGATCTCCGAGAGGGGGGACGCTGGAGATGTCCTCGACCACCAGGGATATCCGGCTTTCAAAACACCGAGCGTCTGGGAGGGCAAGCTCCAGAAACAGAGACATATCAAAATGTCTAACTACTGTTTTGTGGATGCACATGTCGAGACATTGGCCTTTGAGGAAACGGTTGGTGACAGGACGGAATCCCAGAACCGCCATTTTGTCGGTGAGTTCATATCTTCCAGTAATCCTGCGTATGTCCCGTGATTCATTCTGTCTTGTATGGGATGTTTTTATCTAATAATAGAAATAAGAGGCGTTGATATGAAAGAGATTAGATCTATAAAGGAAAAGATCGAAATAGCGAGAAGAAAAAACGAGCAGGAACAGGCTGGTCTGAAGAGCAGCGAGAAGAAGAATATCTACGCGGATATCCTAAAGAGGAGAAAAGAGGAGGAGGAGAAGATAATTCAGAAAGAGAAGGCTCAGTCAAGACTAAGGAGGAAGTTACTTTTCCTTAAGGCAGTTGCGGCTATATTTTTTGTTGTTGTTTCCGGAATGGTTTTATACGCAGGAATAGAGGTCTGTGCCAGCAATAGTGGAGCTCCCGTGGAAAAGGGCGAAGTTGCCAGCGAGACTGAAACGACTTCGGCATTCAAACGTGTAGGTGAATTGCTGGAAGGCATCCGAAGCAGTGAAGCAGCAGAAGGGGAAGAGATTTGGAGTCCGCACGTTGATGCGGAATCGCGCTTCTACGGAGAATCCATTGTTGCAGGCATTGATCCCAAAGTCATCATTCCGGATTCAGTCAAAAAGTTTTCTGACGGCAGGTATAAGGCGATATATAGGAATGACAAGCGCCTCCTGTCATTTGTCCTGGAAGCCTCGGCCGGCAAGCTGGTCTCCGTATACTGGGATAGGAAATAACAGTATTGCAAATTGCAATGTTATTATTTCTTATGGCGGCCATCCTTTTCGGGCAGGCTGATTTTATGGGTATCCAGCTTCCTGTAGAGGGTGCTTGGATTTATGCCCAGTTCCTTCGCGGCAAGCCTGCGGTTTCCTGAGAATCTGAAAAGTGTTTCGGTGATAAGATGCTTCTCCATTGACCGGATGCTGATAGCTCCCAGGTTTCTCCCCCCGGGCTTGAGCCCGGGACGCAACTCGGGCGGGAGATGCGAAAGTTCGATGATGCTTCCGCGGCAGAGGACAAATGCCTGTTCAATTATATTTTCAAGTTCCCTTATGTTGCCCGGGTAGTCATGTTCCAGAAGGCGCGCCATGGCTTCCGGGGAGATGCCTTCGATGTTTTTGCCCTGTATGTGGTTGTACTTGGAAAGCATGTGATTCGTCAGTAAAGGGATGTCCTCGCGCCTGTTCTTGAGTTCCGGCAGTTCCAGATGGATGACGCGTATCCGGTAATAGAGATCATCCCTGAACTTGCCGGACTTCACCAGGTTTTTGAGATTCTTATTTGTTGCTGCGACAACACGGACATTGATCGGAATAGGCTCGTTGGATCCCAAAGGCTCCACTTTCCGTTCCTGAAGCACTCTTAGCAGGCGTACCTGCAACGCCGGAGTTATGTCCCCTATTTCGTCCAGGAACAGCGTGCCTCCGTCTGCGAGCGCGAAACGTCCCTCCTTGTCACGTTTAGCATCGGTGAATGCTCCTGCCTTGTATCCGAAAAGCTCGCTTTCCAGGAGCGTGTCAGGCAATGCGGCGCAGTTGACTGCGACAAACTTCCTTTTCTTCCTCGGAGAAAGGTTATGGATCGCCCTGGCGAACAGCTCCTTTCCGGTGCCGCTTGCGCCTTCGATCAGGACAGTGCTTGTGCTTTCCGCGATCTGTGGGAGTGTTTCATAGAGGCGTATCATGGCCGGACTCCGTCCAACTATGTCCTCAAACGTGTGGCGGTTATGCAACTCCTTGCGCAGTTCCTCTATCTGGCTGAGATCCTGGAAGGTCTCAACACCTCCTATGACCACGTTCTTTTCGTCCTTCAGGACAGCTGCGGAAATTCGTATCGGAAGACGCGTACCGTTGTTTGTTACTATGTGCGCGGTTGCGTTTACTGTCGGTCTTCCGCTCTCCATGGTCCGTTTTAGCGCGCAGTCCTTCTCGCAGATGTTCGCATGGAAGACGTCCGAGCAATGCCTGCCTATCGCATCCCTGCCCGATACGCCTGTTATTTTCTCCGCAGCCCGGTTGAAGGATCTTATACGCCAGTCCAGTCCGACCGTGAAAACTCCTTCGTTTATTGAATCAAGAATGACATCGCGACAGTCTTTCATCGCGCTTCTCCTTTGTTAGTGATGCATAATGCAATGATAGTATTCGAATAACATTGCATTATAAGACACTGTTGTCAAGCTCTTCTGAAGGTGATAAAAATATAAGATTATAAGCATAAGGCTGATATGAATTGCTTCTCCCTTGGTGGCATGGATACTGCTATCATGATAAAACATGAAAATAGCCATATCACATTGCCAGGGAAGAATAGCTCCGGTGTTCGATGTCTCAGGGAATATCCTTCTGTTGCATATCGGGGAAGGGAAGGATGTCGCCAGGGAGAATATTGCGATTGCCGGCAAGGGGGGCTTTGAAAGGGCCAAGGAGCTTTCTGTGCACGACATAGAGCTTCTGATCTGCGGAGCTATTTCAGGAGTGCAGGAAACGGCCATAAGAAAAGAAGGTATAGCTGTGGCTGGATTCGTCTGCGGTGACATTGAAGATGTTTTCCGCGCATTCATGGATGGGCATATTGGGGATAACCGCTTCCAGATGCCAGGTTGTAAGAGAAACCTCCACAGCTGTCGAAATGGAAGAGGAGGAAGGCGGCGGAACCGTGGTTCCGGCAAGGAAGAGGTTTCAGAAGCCGTTGAAACAGGAAAGAAATGCAATCGCCAAGAGCTGGAATAAATAACTGAGGAGGTGTTCTATGCCAAGATGAGACGGAACGGGACCGAATGGAAAAGGGGCAGGTACAGGGCGCAAGCTCGGTACTTGCGG
>CAZDNQ010000031.1:0-17663 GCA_964506605.1 uncultured Victivallis sp.
GGGGTGCGGCATGCCGCATGAACTGGCAGCTATGGCAAATGTGCCGGTCCAGGCCGGTGTGCAATCAGAAATGAGTGTCGCCCATTAATAGGCAAACAGAAGCAGCAACTGTGGATTTGCTGCATAAACATTGGAGGAAGATTATGACGAAGGTGATGAGAGTCGGCGTAAAGGAACAAATCAAAGGTGCAACAAAGGGTAAGTCCCGTGCCGTAGAGGGGGCGCTTACGGCAACGGAACTGAGGCGTAGACGAGGTGTAGTAGTGCCGTTAGAAGGTCTATACCCAGGGGATATTTATTGCAGGGGTAGCGAGATAAGGTATTGCGTGGAAAAGAAACGCATGTGGGTCAACTTTAAATCAGTATGCTACGCCTTGAAATTGGATCCAGCACCCCATATCAAAAGGATTATGGAAGACCGGAGATACAAGAAAGGCATTCTTAAGCGCAGATATACTAGCGGGAAAGAATACGAAGAAGTCCATCTTCCTGCGGAAATGATGACGGCCTGGCTGTTTACCATCAGTTCGCAGGATGTAGATCCAGTGAGGAGGAAAAAGCTCATCTCCTATCAACGGTGCTTGTGCAAGAGCATTATTTACTATGGGGCCGACTACAGTACGCGCATACTACAGGATGAGGATATACGGACAATGAAGAAAGTAAAGCATCTTTGCGAGCAGATTGAAAAATTCGCAAATGATCTGCGCGACTATTGCGAGGATTTCAAGCTTATTAGAGGAGAGATAAATTCCATGCAGGCTAAGGAGGGTCAGACAGGAACTCCTGTGCCAGTAGCAGAATCAGCGTCCAGTAAGATTTACGTCGATAGTCGATGTGTGTCTCGGACGAACAGAGGAGAATAAGGGATGAGTAGGGAATCGCAAGTCGGCCTTCAAGAAGGAAGTAGAATTGAAGGGGTCGTGCCATCGAATGTGACTGATGCTTCAGAGATTGCCGCACAGGCGGTGCCGCCCATGAAGCGTAAACGGGGCCGTCCACGGAAAATCAGGCCGGAGGATGTTCAGTCTTCACAGGGAGGAATTCAGGACGCCGGAAAGGAGAAGGTGATAAACAGGTAACAATAGGGAGAGAAGGTCGGATCAGAGTGCACCTGATTCGGCTCATGCCCTCAATATCATGCGTATGGATATCAGTACACGTCATAAAGGATCGACCCGCCGTCAAATAAGATGAGGTGTAGTTATATCACCACCCGTGCGGATGTCCGCACGGGTAGACGCTGATCGCCGGAAATCCGGCTGGCATTCCGTTTTCACCAATTATGGTCTCCAAAAGGGGCGTCTCCCTCATGCGACCATCCCCCCTTGACCAAGTCCCGTCGGGCAAGCAGGCTAGGTACTCTGTCTTGTTGTGGGTACAAGGCAGTTAAACACCCTAAAATCTAGTCTGAAATGATCCGAATTAATTGCTGTGACACGTTCCTTCGACTAGGTGCGGTCATATGACAGCACCATAAAGTCGGATCGTACTGGATCTTCTTCTGGAACTGAAAACTCTCCTATATCATCGATTTATAGGAGCAAGTCATTGATGGATAGGTAGAAGTGAAATTAGTCGGAGTCTTTGAAATCAACTATGGTGATAAGCCCACGCTTGAAAGTCGGATCGCCGTTGAACTTGGAGGCCAAGCAAGCAGGTATGCTTAAGTGTTTGATGTTATGGCAGATAAGATTATCAGGCATTTCCTTGGACTTAGGTGTAGGCATATGTCAACCCCTATAAGTCGGATCGATTTTTAACTTTCCGAACAGGGTGCCTGTCCTTTGTATATCCCAAGAGATTTGCCGGCTTTTGACCCTTTTTATTGGACATTTCGTATCACATCGAAAAACACATGCATAGACAGCTCCCCTCTAAGTCGGCGGGTACGTACCCGGTAGGTACACTGATTGTACCTTTCTATAAATATTTATAGGTTAAGGTGTTAAGTGTACAATGCGCATAATTCACGCCACCACCCTCTAAATTGCCATTTCTAAGTACTGGGTACGTGGAACTTGTTTGAGGGTACCTAGCGGAAAGGGGAGCGATAGGACGCAAAATGTCCGTGTTCCAGGGAATATATTATCGCCGTATAATCTGTTTTATCCTTGTAGTGTTGAATGTGGTAAGCAACGTGCTATTTTTCCAATCCGGTACCTGCGTACCACTTTATTCGAACTGGGGCAGATTTTCATATAAAAGACCACCTTAAAGGAAACCTCATGGACCAAAGCAAACTCATAGACCTTGAGAAGCTCGAAGACAGCCTCTGGGAGGCAGCCGACCATCTCAGGGCCAACTCAAAACTTACATCTACCGAATACTGTATGCCCGTACTGGGGATCATATTCCTCCGCCATGCCACCAACCGGTATAATGCCGCACTTCTGGAGATCGAGGCCGACCAGAAAGCCGGTAGAATCCCCAAGAGACCCCTGACCAAGGCCGACTTCCTTAAACGCCGGTCGCTGATGCTTCCTAAGGAGGCAAGATATGACGAACTCCTGAAGCTCCCCAAGGATTCCGATCTTGGAGCCCACCTTGTCGAGGCTATGAACGGAATCGAGCGCGACTTCGAACCACTGCTGAACCAGTTGCCCAAGGATTATAATAAGTTCGAGAACCGGCTCCTTGAAGATCTCCTCAGGATTTTTGACAGCGAAGTCCTGCGCACTGCCAGCGGTGATGTATTTGGAAGGATCAATGAATATTTCCTGATGAAGTTTGCAATAGAGGCGGCCCAGGACAACGGTGAGTTCTTCACCCCTCCCTCGCTGGTGCAGATGATTGTCAACGTAATTGAACCTGAGCACGGGATAGTACTTGACCCGGCCTGCGGTTCTGGCGGTATGTTCGTACAGTCCAGCCATTTCATCGAACGCATAGGGCAGGAAACCTCCCACCGGGTCACCTTTTACGGCCAGGAGTTCAAGACCAGCAATCTCAGGCTGGCGAAGATGAACCTTGCAGTGCACGGCCTTGAAGGGGACATAAAGGAGGCCAACACCTTCTACGATGATCTCCATAGACTCCATGGCAAATGTGACTTTGTAATGGCAAATCCCCCTTTCAACGTGGACATGGTTGATGCGGAAAGGATCAAGAATGACTGCAGGTTGCCCTTCGGTCTGCCGGGTGTGAACAAGGACAAGAAGGTGTCGAACGGTAACTACCTGTGGATTTCCTATTTCTGGAGCTATCTCAACCCTAAGGGACGTGCTGGATTCGTTATGTCCTCACAGGCCTCCAGCGCGGGGCATGGGGAGGCTGAGGTTAGACGCAAGATTGTAGAGACCGGGGACGTAGACGTGATGATATCCATAAGGTCCGGATTCTTCTATACCCGTACTGTCCCATGCGAACTGTGGCACTTCGACAGGGATAAGCCGGCTGATCGCAAGAACAAGGTGCTCATGCTTGACGCCCGAAACGTTGCCCAGCGCCTCAAGAACAGCCGCAAGATATGGGAGTTCTCACCGGAGCAGATGAGGAATTTAACTTCCATTGTCTGGCTCTATCGTGGACAAACCGATCGGTTCCTCTCGCTTGTGCATGCCTATTTCAAGAAAGTCTGTATTGAATGCGAAATGATCCCGGATGCGCTTGAGGCCTTTGATAAGACGCTGGAATCCGTCACCGGGGATCTGGGCACATTTGCGAAGTCCGCAGCAGGGATAGATAAGGTACCCGGCGAGAAGAAGAAAATCCTGAATGATGCGATGTCGGAATTAAAGGAAGCGCTCTCACCATACGAAAATGATTGTGGAACTCTGATAAAAGGAATTTCGACATTCCGAAAGAAATATGAGGATGATCTGCCTAAAACGAACGCGGCCCAGCAAACTGCCCGCAAGTCCTTTGATCCTGCATCTGAACATATTCGTGGCCTAGTTAAGCAGATTGAATTGCTGCACAAGCTGTTAGTCCGAGTCGGTCAAATATCAGCAGAACTCGCGGAAGATGAGAAGGTGGCGGAATATTTTGACCGCCGTGTGATGTCAAAGAAGCTCAAGCAGCTCGACGAGGAAAGGAAGAATGCCGTAGAACAACTTAGGCTGGCAGTGTACTTCCACCGGCAACTCGTCTGGCTGCAGGACAGGTTTCCAGATGCGAAGTTCGCAGATGTTCCTGGCCTCTGCAAGGTAGTTGGGAACAAGGATATTGCTGCAGCCGACTGGAGCCTTACGCCAGGACGATATGTCGGCGTGGCTCCGCAGGAAATAGACGAGGACTTTGATTTTGAAGAAACCATTCGTAATATCCATTCAGAACTAGCCGTGCTAAACGACGAAGCTGCGAAGCTCGCAAAGGCAGTACAGGAGAATCTTGAGGAGATGGGGATATGAGCGCGATTACAGAGATAGGGCCATGGTCGGAAATTAAAATTGAAATAATTAAAAAATACGCGAAAGCGTACTCTGAAATTCTAGTAGGACAAGGATACTTAAATCATTTCTATATCGACGCATTCTCCGGAGCTGGTATACATATTTCAAGAAATACTGGAGAAGAAGTTTCCGGTTCTGCCAAGGTAGCTCTTGAGGTAGACCCTCCTTTTAAAGGTTACTATTTTATAGACCTCGATAAGTCCAAAACCAATATACTGGCTGGACTGGAAAATATGAGGCCAGGTAAAGTTTTCATAATGCAAGGCGACTGCAACGAAGTCCTTATCCGGGATATACTCCCACAAATGACTTTCGAAAAGTATAACCGAGTATTATGTCTGCTCGATCCCTATGGACTGCATCTTGACTGGAAGTTAATTCATAAATGCGGCCAACTTGAAACAGTTGACTTGTTTCTGAATTTTCCAGTTATGGATATGAACATGAATGTGCTGAAGACGAATAAGGACAAGGTTGATCCCCGACAGGCTGAAAGGATGACTCGGTTCTGGGGAGATGAGAGTTGGAAAGAGGCGGCATATACTTCAGAAGAATATTTACTCGACGGACTTCAAGACAAGACCAGCAATGAGGCAGTTGCGTTGGCATTTGCTGAAAGACTAAAAAATGTTGCTGGATTTAAAAATGTTGTAAAACCCTTGCCGATGAGAAATAGTATGAATAGCATAGTCTATTATCTCTTTTTCGCCTCAAAGAATAAAACGGCCAATAAGATCATAAACGATATTTTCAACAAATACAGATAAGCATATGTCAACAAAATCTAAAATAGAATGGACCGAATCAACCTGGAATCCTGTAACTGGATGTTCCAAGATTAGCCAGGGATGTTTGAACTGCTATGCTGAAAGGATGGCAAATCGTCTGATGCATATGGGACAGCCCAACTATTGTAATGGGTTCAAGGTCACGGAACATCCTAAGACTTTGAAAATACCTTTGCGTTGGAAGAAGCCTCAGATGGTTTTTGTAAATTCAATGAGCGACCTTTTCCATGATGAAATATCCGAGGACTTTGTTCTAAAAATCTTCGAGGTCATGAACAAGGCCGAGTGGCACAGTTATCAAATTCTTACCAAGCGTGCAGACCATTTGATGGAACTTTCGAAGAGGCTCCCTTGGAGAAAAAACATATGGCTTGGGGTTACAGTGGAAAATGCAAAATATAAGAACAGGATTGATGCTCTCAGAAAAACTGGAGCACATATCAAATTCCTTTCCCTGGAACCATTGCTGGGACCGGTAGGAAAATTGAATCTGCATGGACTCGACTGGGTAATAGCAGGTGGCGAATCCGGCCCTAGGGCACGACATATAAAACCGGAATGGGTTCGCGAAATTCGGGACCAGTGCATTGAACAGAATGTTCCCTTTTTCTTCAAGCAGTGGGGCGGAACAAACAAGAAGAAGGCAGGGCGCGAACTTGATGGTAAAACTTGGGATCAGATGCCTCGAAATTAAGTAATATATAGGGATGAGTCATGAAGGGGAAGCTTGGTGATTATACAGAAATTATTCTCGGAGGTACCCCAAAAACCTCTAATCCAGAATATTGGGGCGGTGATATTCCATGGATTACACCTGGAGATATGGATGAGACTAAAAGGATTTATGAAACAGAAAAAAACATCACAGATGTTGGGTTAAAAAACTCAAATACAAAGCTTCTCAAAGTAGGAGATATAGTTATATCTGCAAGGGGAACCGTAGGAAAGATTGTTGTTTGTGGAAGTCCTATGTCTTTTAATCAGTCTTGTTATGCGATTCGCCCTAATTGTAAAGAGCTTATTAATAAAGATTATTTATATTATCTGATGCAACAATCTATCAGTTACCTTAAACAGAACGCTGCTGGAGCTGTATTTAATGCAATAGTCATTTCTACTTTGTCTGGAACTCCAATATCATTTCCTTCAATTGAACAACAAATCCGTATTGCCTCTATTCTTTCTGCCTATGATGATCTCATTGAAAACAACCGGCGACGGATGAAGCTGCTAGAAGAGTCGGCGAGACTGCTCTATCAGGAATGGTTTGTCCGACTCCGGTTTCCGGGATATGAACATACCAAGATTAAGAATGGAGTTCCGGAGGGCTGGGAAAAGGTGACAGCCCTTGATGCAATGAACGTCATGAGCGGAGGGACTCCAAAGACAAGCAACTCTGAATATTGGGATGGAGAAATCCCTTTCTATACGCCTAAGGACTCGGTTGCAGAGTGCTACGTTATAGAAACAGAAAAGCATCTGACTGAAGCAGGACTTAAAAAATGTAATAGTAAACTTTATCCAAAAGATACGGTTTTTATTACTGCACGCGGGACTGTGGGAAATATGAATCTTGCGCAACGCCCAATGGCAATGAATCAGTCTTGTTATGCACTATCAGGCCGAGAAGGACTACCTCACAAGTATCTGTTCTGTGCGTTGAAGGATGCAATACAACATTTTAAGCAGCATGCGAGCGGCGCAGTATTTGACGCCATTATAGTTGATACTTTCAAATTAATCCCCTTCGTTATTCCCGACCCTAAAATAGTAAAGCTGTTTGAAGAATCAATTGGACCTATATTTCAGCAGACTGAGAACCTTCTCTTGCAGAACCAGAAACTCAAAGCTGCTAGGGATATCCTTCTTCCACCTCTGATGAACGGGGAGATTGAAGTTTGAAGAGCATTATGATATATTTTCTGCTGACAAAAAGGATAAAAATATGGCGACAGCAGAACAGTTAAAATCATTGATTCATTCTCATTTCAGCGATGACACAGAGCGCTTTTTCAGCGTTGCGCTTCAGGTTGCCGCCAATGAAGCTCGCCAGGGGCATGCAGCTTTGGCGCATGATATCCGCGACATTATCGACACTGAACGAAAAAAAGAAGGTCCTCGTATTATTCCATTTCCCCAGGATTTGAAAGGGCTTGTCTTGACAGAGGAGCCATCAACTCCATTTGCAGCCATGGTTATGCCAGATCATATACATGAACGACTGAATAGGATAGTGCATGAATATCGTCAGATGCAAAAACTCAAATCTCATGGGCTGAAACATCGCCGTAAGATTTTGCTGATAGGTTCCCCGGGAACTGGAAAAACGATGACGGCAAAGGTTCTTGCAAAAGAACTCCACCTTAAATTGAATACGATCCAGATGGACAGGTTAGTTACAAAGTTCATGGGTGAGACTGGTGCAAAAATGAGACAGATTTTTGACCTAATCCAGCAAGATCATGCAGTCTATTTGTTTGATGAATTTGATGCAATAGGAGGGGATCGCTCCAATGACAATGATGTAGGCGAAATGCGGCGAGTACTTAACTCCTTTTTGCAATTTATCGAACAAGACACTTCAGATAGCATAATTGTCGCCGCGACTAACAATCCAAAGCTTCTGGATCGCGCACTCTACCGCCGTTTTGATGATGTGCTGTATTACAACAAGCCCGAGGCCAAGCAGCGAAAATCATTGATGACCAATATCCTTGGAACTTTCAGAAGCCCGCAATTTGAATGGAAGAGTGTCCTGAAAGAAAGCGAAGGGCTTAGCCATGCCGAAATAGACAATGCCTGCCAAGACGCCATAAAGAAAATGATTCTTATGGATCATGACAAATTATCAGCGTCTCAGCTACTCGCTACAATTCGAGAACGCAAAGCAACGCACAACACCCCATAAGACATCCCTGATGGAAACTAAATTACCTCATCTCAACGTAACAGATTACGACTCACACATTTTTACAACAGGTAGGAGTTCTCCAGTACCTCCTCCTCCCCGCCCGGAAAGAGATAAAGATGAGCATAGTACCTTCCTGAAAAGCCAGCTTGAACGGGCCTGGACTGAAGCGGAAAATGATAATGTTGTCTATCATACCGGCCGAAATGGGATCTATTTGGAATTTAAGGGAGAAGATGGATATGAACTTGTTACTAAAAGTCTTGAAAACAGAAGAGGCGTAGATTCTGGAAAATGGGTCAGGCTTTTAAATATTCGCTATGAAGAAAATCAGGAAGAGAGAGGGACTACCAAAACCAAATATGCAACCATTTACGTTCCAAAATGCAAGAAAGATGTATTTTTCAAATCCATAAAAAAATATGCAGAAGAAATTGACTCCAGATCGAATAAGCCCAAATACGCTGCGTTGATTGAAAGCATTTCAGATATTCGCAAAGCCTTGGAGATAGAGTCGTTCTGGCAGGATAAGAAAAGCCTGATACCGGCAGAAGCTCCAGAATGGTGTGAAGTATGGCTAAACTCTGATCAAAACGAAGTAGTTGAAAGGTTTGAAGCCTTATTGCGTGGGCAGCAAATAAACTTTAAATCAGGTAAAATTGTCTTTCCGGAACGGGCAGTAAAAATAATTCATGCCAGCCGCAGTCAACTAGAAACTATTTCACGATTGTCCGATGATATTGCAGAGTATCGACGTGCAAAAATGGCGGCAGCTTTCTTGCTGGAGAAAGATAACAAGCAGCAAGCTGAATGGATTAAAACTATTTTAGATCGTCTAAGAATTGACCGTGATTCAGATGTAGCTGTTTGCATATTGGATACGGGAGTAAACCATTTACACCCACTGATTGAGCCAATTCTTGCCCAGCAAGACTGTCAGAGTGTAGATCCTGCCTGGGGGACCCACGATCATGACAAACACGGGACTTTAATGGCAGGAGTTACCGGTTATGGAAACCTCCATGATATCCTTTCCCATAATGAGTTGATTCTGCTGAGACACTGTTTGGAATCAGTCAAGATTTTACCGCCGACAGGGACAACAGATCCTGAGTTATGGGGATACATAACCGCACAAGGGATTTATAAGGCTGAAATCCAATCGCCAGACAAGAAACGAATTACTTGCATGGCTATAACTTCTGATGATACCCGGGACCGAGGAAGACCATCTTCGTGGTCGGCTGAACTCGATCAGATTTGTTCGGGAGCTGAAGATGATTCAAAGAGACTTTTCATTGTATGTGCCGGTAATGCATCTGACACAGATCATGGGACTTATCCTGATTCCCAATTGTCAGATTCCATCCATGATCCCGCGCAATCTTGGAACGCATTAACAGTGGGAGCTTACACTCAGCTCTGTGAAATCCATGACCCCACATTATCAGGATACGAACCAATAGCCCCATTTAAAGGTTTATCTCCATTCTCCACCACTTCATTGGAGTGGGATGATAAATGGCCTAACAAGCCTGAGATAGTTATGGAAGGTGGAAATCTTGCAAAAAATTCTTCTGATTTTGTAACAGAGTGTGATGATTTATCTCTAATTTCCACCTATTTTAATCCACAACGGGCTCACTTTTATCCCTTCTGCATGACAAGTGCTGCAACATCAAGCGCTGCATGGTTTGCTGCACAAATTCAAGCTTTATATCCCAATTACTGGCCGGAGACAATCCGTGGACTTATGGTTCATTCTGCTGAGTGGACAGACATGTTAAAAAAACAGTTCCTACAAAATGAAAGCAAAACCTCCTACAAACGCCTGCTCAGGATTTGTGGTTATGGTGTACCAAATCTCGAAAAGGCTCTTTATTCTGCAAGCAATAGCCTAACATTGATTGCTCAGGCCGAACTACAACCTTTTGACGAAAAGGAAGATGATAGTGGATACCGCACAAAGGATATGCATCTGTATGAGCTTCCGTGGCCCAAGGAGATTCTTGAAGCATTGCCTGATACAATAAAAATAAATATGAGCGTTACCTTGTCCTATTTTATAGAACCCGGACCGGGTGAAATTGGTTGGCAAGATCGCTATCGTTATGCATCACATGGATTACGCTTTGATTTGAATTCGCCAACTGAATCTAAAAGTCAATTTTTACGGCGGATCAATGCGGCTGAGAGAGATGGAGAAAATGGACATCCGAGAACTTCAAGTGCTTCCGATCATTGGCTCTTGGGACAGGCCCGCGATAAAGGATCGATACATTCCGACAAGTGGAGCGGTACTGCGGCTGAACTAGCTGCATCAAATATGATTGCCGTTTATCCTGTAATAGGATGGTGGCGTGAACGTGCACATCTTGAAAAGTGGAATCGGAAAACAAGATATTCTCTGATTGTTTCCATAAATACGCCAGAACAAAATATAGATATTTACACGCCTGTTGCCAATAAGATTAAAATTCCTATTCCAGTTGAAGTAAAAATTTAAAGGATTGGCAAAGATATCTATTGAACAAGAAGACCTAAATTACGCGGAAAGTGTCAAATAGAAGTGTTCAATAGAACTGTTATAACAAATGTAAGACGATTGTAATTAGGCTTTTGCCTAATTGACATATTGGCTCCGAATCAGATGGGGATTTAATGATTACCGATATCAACAGCGAAGACAGGCTTGTCCAGGAGACCTTTGTCGAACACCTTGAGAAAAAGCTCGGATGGGAAAGCGTGTATGCCTGGAACGATGAGACCTTCGGTGGTTCCGGTACGCTGGGCAGGATGGATCCCCGCGATGTAGTCCTTAAACGGGATCTAATGGAGGCTCTTAAGAGGCTGAACCCCAAGTTGCCGCCAGCAGCCATAAAAGAGGCCATGGACAAGCTTACCCGGCACGATTTCTCCCGTTCGCTCCTACAGCATAACCAGGAATTTTATTCTTATTTACGGAATGGGGTTCCGGTCAGTTTCAGGAATGAACAAGGACAGATAGTCGATTTCAAGGCCCGGGCAATAGACTTCCAGAACGGCAAGACAGACGGAAAGCCGAACAACAGGTTCCTTGCCGTGCGCGAACTGAAAATCACAGGACTACGCGCACCAAGCTATAACCGCCGTGCCGACCTTATATGCTTTGTCAACGGCCTTCCCCTAGTCTTCATCGAACTGAAGGCCGTCTACAAGAACATCCGCGCAGGTTTTGAAGGCAACCTGAGGGATTATCTTGATGAGAACGTCATCTCCCATGCCTTCCATCACAATGCCTTCCTCGTTGTCAGCAACGGGCATCGGGCCCGTTATGGATCCATAACAAGCCAGTGGGAGCACTTTGTCGAATGGAAGCGCCAGGATGAGAAGGAGAAGGGAGATATTGATGCGAGGATACTCCTTGACGGTATGCTCGCGCATGACCGTCTTCTCGACATTGTGGAGAACTTCATACTTTTTGATTCAAGCAAGACCGGCCCCGTAAGGAAGATAATAGGGAAAAACCATCAAGTACTGGGCGTAAACAACGCCGTCCTTTCCGTACAGCGGCAGGAAGAACTCAAGAAGCAGTTTCCACCGGAAAAGAGGCTTTCCTACAGGGTGGTTGAAATTCCCCGGGAAGAGGCCGTTGACGGAGATCTGGTCAAGGAGGATGCTTCCATCGAGGACGAAAAGGGCAGGAAGGTCCTTAATATCGTGGAGCCGGTGCATCCGGATCTAGGTAAACTCGGAGTCTTCTGGCATACTCAGGGCAGCGGTAAGTCCTATTCCATGGCGTTCTTCGCCGAAAAGGTCAGGAGGAGGATATCTTCCAAATTCACCTTCCTGCTGATGACCGACCGCAACGATCTTGACAGCCAGATATACAAGACGTTCGTGGGATGCGGGGTTGCCGACGAGCAGACACCGCGTGCAAGCTCAGGCACTGAACTGGAGACCCTGCTCGGTCAGAACCACCGCTACGTATTCAGCCTGATCCATAAGTTCAACCAGGATGTGAATCCGGACGCGCCATACAGCAGGCGCGACGATATAATCGTGATTTCAGACGAGGCCCACCGTACCCAGGCCGGCAAGCTGGCAAGGAATATGAGGCTTGCCCTGCCCAACGCCGCCTTCATAGGTTTTACCGGAACTCCTCTCTTCAAACACGACAATCTGACAAAACGTATATTCGGCACCTACGTGTCCCGCTACGACTTCAAGCGTTCAGAACAGGATGGTGCCACTGCAAAGCTCGTATATGAGAACCGGGGGGAGAAACTCGGTATAACAAGGCTTGATCTCAACGACCGGATAGCCGAGGCAATAGCCAAAGCCGAACTTGATTCCGACAAGGAAGCAAAGCTTGAGAGGCTACTCGGTCAGGATTATGAAGTAATAACCGCCGATGACCGCCTCAACAAGATAGCCGATGATTTCGTGGAATACTGCTCCAGCCGGTGGCAGTCGGGCAAGTCGATGCTGGTATGCATCGACAAGATCACGTGCGCGAGGATGTACCAGCGCATCATACCCCGCTGGGGTGTGAAATTATCCAAGGTGTGTTCCCAAATCCCCCTTAAGGCGGAAGAACTTCAAAAGGCTGCAAACGACGATGATCGAAATAGGATTGAGAAGGAACTGAAGAGTCTCAAGGGGCAGGCTGAATGGATGGATAAGACGATAATTGAGATCATCATTAGCGAAGGGCAGAACGAGGTAGCAGACTTCAAGAAATGGGATTTTGACATAATACCGCACCGCATGAGGATGAAGCAGGGTTTTGAAGTCGGGGAACAGAGAATAGACGTAGAGACTGCATTTAAGAATCCAGAGCACCCATTCAGAGTAGCAATTGTATGCGCCATGTGGCTCACTGGATTCGACGTGGAATGCCTCTCCACCCTATACATTGACAAGCCGATGAAGGCTCATACCCTCATGCAGGCCATAGCCAGGGCAAACCGCGTATATCCTGGAAAGGATTTCGGGCTTATTGTCGATTATAACGGAATGCTCAAGAGCCTGCGTGAAGCTCTTTCCCAGTATGCACTAGGTGATGAGGAAGGCGGTGAAGAGGAAATTGTGGCCCCGATAGAGGAACGGCTTCATGCCCTGATTGAAGCAATTGAGGAAACTGAAAATCTCCTGCGGAAGCTCGGATTCGAGCCCAAGCGCCTGACAGGGGCAAAGGGTTTTGACAAGATACAGGCAATCGCGGATGCTGAAGACGTGCTATGCGCTTCCGGTGATTCAAAGCAGCGTTTTGAAATTCTGGCAAGACTGGTCTTCTCCAGGTTCAAGTCCCTCATCATGGAACCCTCGGTATATGAATATGCCGAGAGGCACGACAACATAGAGGCTATCTATAAGAAGCTGCTCAATAGGCGTGACAATGCCGACGTGACGGACATCCTCAAGGAACTTCACAAGATAGTCAATGAGGCGATCCGCGCACAGGAGCCCGGCAATGACCAGAGGGATTCCAAATTCTTCGACCTTAGCAAGATCAATCTGGAAAAGCTGCGCGATGAATTCTTAAAGAAGGTCAAGCGCAAGGCGTCTGTCCTTCAGGATATCCAGGATTTGATCGAGACCAAGCTTGAGATGATGATGGCGAGGAATCCAAAGCGCATGGACTACTACAAGAAATATTCCGAGATCATAGCCGACTACAACCGCGAGAAGGACCGTGTTACAATTGAGGAAACGTTCACCAAGCTGATAGACCTTTCCAACAGTCTCGATGCGGAACAGCGCCGCGCTGCGGAGGAAGGCTTGACAGAAGACGAACTCGCCCTTTTCGATCTCCTCAAGAAGGAAAGTCTTTCAAAGGCCGAAAGGGAGAAGGTGAAACTGGCCAGCAAAAGCCTGCTTGATTCAGTTAAGAAGCTTATTGCCCCTCTTGAAAGCTGGACTGAAAAGGAACAGACGCAGGCGGAAGTCCAGGTTTTGATTCTTGACCAGATACATGAGAAACTCCCCACCCCGCCATTCAGCATTGATGAAAAGCAGATTATGGCAAACCGCGTATTTCAGCATGTCTGGCAGCAGAGCGTATCCGGCAGTTTTTCCTTTGTTGCTGCTTAGTTTAACTGATTACATGAGAATTGTCCCTTGTTATTGCTCTACCTATTAACTCTGCCACTTCTTCTATTTGCTCTCAAAAGACACCCTAAATATTTCCCTATATAATGCTATAACATATTATGTAAGAGATATTTAGCTTTCAGTACCAAGCATCTGGGAGCTTTATGTCCTGTAAACGGGTCGTTTTATACGGCCGCCGTATCAACCGGTGGCCGTTACGGTCACCATAACCATTAAGGAAAAGGTGACAAAAATGAGTCCATCAGCCGCTCTAATGCTCGAAAAGGAAATCTACCCGATCATCAGGAACACGATCCCAAGAACTGTCAGGCCTATGGGGTCAGAAGACCATGAGGAACTGGTTCAGGATGCCACGGCTTCGGCAGCGGAGATGATCGAAAGCATGGAGAAGTCCGGTAGGAAGCCACTGCCACACAGTATTGCATATTACTCAATTCAGCGGACGAAGTCCGGCAGACGTTCCTATGGAGACATCCGCAGTGACGTTATGAGCCCAGGGTTCCAGATGGATCATGACGGTTCCGTCTGCTCCATGCAGGATCCAGTATGTGACGAAGATGATCTGACCGTCGGAGACGCAATAGCATCCAAATCCGAAGATATGGCTTCGAAGGTACTCAGGCAAATTGACTGGAACGCCTTCCTTGAAACTTTGGATGCCCGTAAGCATCGAATTGTCGAGGAACTGATGATGGGGTTCGGAACCGGCGATATTGCCCGTCTACTGGCCGTGTCATCGGCAAGGATAGTCCAGATAAAGCGTGAAATCGCCGAGGACATCAAGTCCTTCATGGGCGATTCTATCCTTATGGATGCCGGACAGGAAAGCATCTGGGAACGCGATATACGGTGCCTTCGCGAGAAGAATGAATGGAAGCATCTGAAAATCGACAAGGTAGATGATCCAGAACAAGCCAACATCGCCCAGGAAATGTTCGGATAATAAACAATGCCGGGGCGTGTAGCAGCGCTCCGGCCTAACCTAAGCAACAAAAGGAGAAACGTATTATGTCCATCAAGCTCAGCAAGTCAGAACTCTGGAAGGCCGTCCAAGGGCTTGGAAAGGTGATTTCCAGCAAGGGTGCACTGCCAATCCTATCCTGTGTGAGGATTCATACCATTAGGGATGCAATAACCCTGTCCGGAACCAACCTTGAAGAGACGATTTCCTATACCTTCAAGGATTCCATAAGCGATGAAGAAATAAATTTTATCATCAACCTCGATGAACTTAAGAAGTTCGTGAAAGATGGTTCGGACGGCTCCGTCCACTTCCAGCCGTTAAAGGACAATCAGCTTGAAGCAGTCATGGAATCCCACGGCAAGAAGGATTTCTGCCTGTTCAAGATGGAAGATCCCAAGGACTGGCCGGAAGTACCGACAACCACTGACAAGATGGATCCAGTGCCCAATTCAGTATTTGAATGGATAAGGGCCGTGATTCCATCGGCAGCCGACCCCAAGGAGGTAAGAAGGCTCCTTGAGAGCGTCTATCTCGAAAAGAAGGGCATTACGGCCACCAATGGCAGGGAACTGGCGCACGTCGAATGCAAGCTACCTGTTGATGGACTTATAGTGCCGGTGACAAAGGTTATTGCCTCAAAGCTCTTCAGCAAGTCAGGATTCCTGGGGACCGCGTCTACCAAGTCATCCAGATACCTTTGCGTCAACTGCGACTGGTTCACATATTTCGTGAAATGCCGTCCAGGCACATATCCGAACTACAGGCAGGTAATTCCGAAAGAGGACAATTCCAGGGAAGTCTTCGAATTTACGGAATTCACCGCAAGGGATATCGTGAACAGGCTCAGTACGCTTCCGGTCAAGGGTGAGCATGAAAGCATCATCCTTTATGCTGGCAAGCATGGTGTCCACATCTTCTCGGACGAGGAGAAGCCCTCAATACTGAATACTGATGGAAAGGCAGGATCCGAGGCCGACAATTTCGTAAAGGTGGACAGGAGAAATCTCTCAAGGGCTCTCAGCCTGTTCCATACGAAGTTCAGGTTCGGAGACAATTCCCCTGTGATGGCTACAGGAATATTCCCCGGATATTTCCTGTTCATGCCATTGAAAGGAACTGACATCAACAAGGGAAAACTACTGTCGCTGATAAAGGACAGAATCAACCCAGCAAAGGAGGAGAATCAGATGAAGACAAGAACAGAAGTGACGGCTCCGCAGACTACAACGGGCACGACTCAGATTCCACGCACAGTGGAACAGAAACCGCCGTTCCAGGTAGTCGGAGAAAGACAGGAGAACGGAGAAGTGTTCGAGGAGGCTTCAACCGCAATCGACACCCTCAAGGCATCCATCAAGTCGATATATGATGGAGTCGCCGACCTTCAGCGCAAGATAAAGGAGGCGCAGAAGGCCATCAAGAACAAGGAACGGGAGTACCAGAGCACCAAGCAGCTCATCACGAAACTCAGGACTGCTTCGGGGTTCTAAAGTATTACGCATCCCCTTCCTCAACAGCCCGCATTTCTGGAAACAGGAGTGCGGGCTTTCTATTTCAAACCCATAAAAAAGGAGAATACAAAGTGCTTAAATTGACATCATCATTCTCGAAGAAGGTACCAGCGGAGAGCCAGTTCTCTTCGCTGAGCTACCATGCATCGGTCGAAGTCGAGCTTCCAGACGGCCTGACAGAGGCCCAGCTCAAGGAGAAGATAAGCGGTACGTTCGCCCTTGTAAGGGATTCAGTTGAATCTGAAATCGCAGGAAAGACCAACGGTACTGCAAAGGCGGCGGCTCCGGTCCAGCAGAAGGCTCCACAGGAGCAGAAGCAGGCTACGGAACCGGCAAGCAACAAGCAGGTGAAATACCTGTATGATCTCGCAAGGGAGGCCGGCCTGAAGATAGACAGCCTTATGAAGAAGTTCAACGTCAAGACTCCCTATGAACTCAGCAAGCCCCAGTGCAGTGCGCTCATAGATGAGATCGGCGCTTCCAAGAAGGCTGCATAAGCAATATCAACCATGACGGCACCGGCGGGAGCAAATCCTTCCGGTGCCTTCTTAATTTCAGGAGAAAGACAATATGACCAATCTTGCCGAATACAGGAAAAGGCCGCACCACTCGTTCTCAGCGTTGAACCAGTTTGTGAACAATTGTTCGCTTCAGTACGCATTCAGATATGTCTACAAGATCGAGCCGGAGTTTACGCCTGTCACCCTTGCCTTTGGGAAGGCGTTTCACGCTTCAGCAGAATGGATGGCGAGGCAGAGGCAGGCCGGCGAAAGAGTGGATGTGTCAGACGTGCGGGACATGTTCACCGACTGCTGGAACTTGCAATGTGTATCCGATGAGAAGATCACTTTTGCAGGCGAAGAGGAATGGAAAGTCCTCAACGAGACCGGCAGGAAGGCAGTCGAATGCCTGAATGACAACTGGCCCAAGGATGAGAAGGTTATCCAAGTCGGATATGCGTTCTGCGTTCCAATCGTGGATGCTGACGGCAACACAGTATCG
>CAZDNQ010000032.1:0-17629 GCA_964506605.1 uncultured Victivallis sp.
AAAACAATAGAAGTTGTCTTTTTTAAATTCAAAAAATATTTTGAGAGGCATTGATAGATAAAGCTGATGATTATTGCTGAGAAAATCAAAACTGCATCTGACAGTTTCAGAAAGCGCCTGCAAGACGTTAATATCATCATAAGATATTACCCGGTCTTTCTATATTTATTTTATTTTTCTATCATGATGATCATACTGTGGCAAGCTAGGGGGCTTGGATTGCTTGGCATGCCTGTTGAGGGCATGGATCAGCTTACAATGGTTCAAGCAGCAATAAACTTATGCGATGGAGAACTCCCCCCTGCAGGATATATGTATTCACCCGCATATACGGTCTTTTTGGCAATAATGGTTTTTATAACCGGCGGTGATTTGGTTATGATGCGGATTATACAGGCTGCAATATGTGCAATGATTCCGGTTATGATATTTGAGATGTGCATTATAATAAAGTTAGGCTATAAGACGTCAATTATTTCCTCTCTTATATACTGTTTATACGCGCCAGCTGCTTTAATATCTTTGGATTTCCTACGTGCTGGTCCTCTGGCGCTATGTTTTTTGTTAACATGCTATTTGCTCTTTAAGGCATTTCTACAAAGAAGCTTAGGTAATTATTTCATGTCCGGACTTTTTGCCGGGTTATGTATACTTGGGAGGGAAAACTTCATCCCTGTCGTTGCCTTGCCATTTTTATGTTTGTTGATCCCTGCAGTTAAGAGACAAATAAAGGGAGCTTTTATCATTGCTTACATGCTGGGAGTGGCATCTATGGTCTTTCCAGTTGCTTCATACAACTATATTGCACATGACAGCTTTTCTATTATTCCGGGAGCATTCAACAATATAATGGGGGTATTCTATGGGAAGGAGACTGTCTCTGCCGGCGGGCGGCAGTTTTTCGATAAGATAATATATAACATTCCAGTTCAATGCAATAAGTTTATATCTTCATATGAGATCCCAAACAGCCTTTCCGTTTACGCCCATAAGGAGCTTGTAGGTTCATTGAACATTCTCTTTATCCCCTTCAACCTATTGCTGGCATTGGCTCTGCCGTCAATATTCATGGCTGGATATAGATATGGAATTCTTGTAATTATCATAGCAATAAGCGCTTATGCAGGCTCAATCATATATTTTGACATGCTTTATAGATATAGAATTCCATGCGTGCCATTGATTTGCTGTGTTGCCGGTGCTGGACTTTCTTATATATTTACAAGAAAAAAAATATCGGAGGCTATGCTGCTGTTGGCAGGAATTGCTGTATTCTATTATTCTACATACAAAGATCATGACAGCATGAGGACGGTTCAAGAAAGGACTTCGGTCGCAAATGTAATGATTGACAAAGGGCTTTACGAGGAGGCGAAATCCTATTTGTCAAATATGTCAGCAAGCGGAATCGATGTGATCAGCCTTCGGCAAAAACTTGACTATTCTTCGAAAATGCATTCAATGAACGGTGAAAAGAAGAAAGATGAAGGATTGAAGAAATGAAAATTCTCATAACAGGAGTTGCGGGAATGATAGGTTCCCATCTGCTAGATGAATTAATTTCTTGCAGAAGTTTTTCCAAAATTTACGGGATTGATAATCTTTCCATAGGCAAAACGGAAAATATAGCTGCGCATGTTGAAGATGAACGTTTTACCTTTTTTAATGGAGACATACTTGATGTGACGTTCCTAAACGAGATACCTAAATGCGATGTTATCATTCATCTTGCTGCATCGAAAAAAATAGGTGAGGGGAATCCAGGGATTGAAAATCTGAGAACCAACGGCATAGGCTCTGAAAACATGCTGAAACTGGCAAGGAAATTCAATGCGAAAATAATTATCGGATCTACTTCAGACTGTTATGGAATGTCTCCAGATTTGCCTCTTAAGGAAGACGGGGACCTTCTTCTGGGCCCAAGTATGATAAAGAGATGGAGTTATGCTGTTGGGAAGCTTTTTGCAGAGCAATTGGCTTTTGCCTACATGAAAGATCTCAATGTGCCGATAATTGTTATTAGATACTTTGGAGGATTTTCAGAAAGAGCTTCATTTACCTGGTCAAGTGGGCATATACCGCTTTTTATAGATTGCGTGCTTAAGGATCAGGAATGCATAATTCATGGCGATGGCCTGCAGACAAGATCAATGACTTATGTGTCAAATCTAGTCATACCGACGGTGAATGCGATCTTTAGCGAAAAAGCTGTAGGGGAGATAATAAATGTAGGCGATGACAGGGAGATGTCGGTCATTGATTCTGCTCGGATTATACATAAGCTTGCTGGAACAAACAAGGAACTCAAGTTGAAGTTCATTGAAATTTCAGAGATATTCGGCAGTTACAAGGACATAAGAAGAAGATGCCCTGATCTTGCAAAGGCAAGGAAATTGCTGGATTACAAGACATCAATTCCATTTGAGGAAGGAATCCTTAAGGTTATTGCTGAAAGGAGAAAGATACTTTCATAGAATGATATACCTGCTTTCACCGGTCTACAACGAAAAAGATAATTTACTACCTCTTTATCACAGGATAAGGCAAGGCATGTCTGAAGCGGGACTAAACGATTACAGATTTATTTTTGTAAATGACGGTTCAACGGACGGTTCTCTTGAATTGCTAAAGGATTTGGAGAATGGAGATTCTTCAATAATTATCATCTCACACTTTCCCAACAAGGGTGTCAAGGTCACTTTTCTGGAAGGATTCTTGGAATTCCTGTCAAGGGGTTCAAGTGGAGATATCCTTGTGACGTTTGAAGCGGACAATACATTTGATGAACAATTGATTGGAAAGATGATAGAACCCATCAAATCAGGCAGTTCTGATATAACTCTTGCATCTTGTTATTCTAAAGGGGGAGGCGTTGAAGCGACAAATATAATCAGAATTTTTCTCAGTTCTGTTGCCAATCTGCTTATACGCTTAAGGTTTTGCCTGTGGGAATACCATACGTTGAGCTCTTTTGACAGGGCTTTTAGCTTCGAATGTCTCAAGCAGGCATTTTCCAAGGAACAGCTTATGACTTCTGATGGATATACCTGTGTCGTTGAAATGCTGATAAAGCTTCATAGGATGGACTTTAAGATTGTCGAAATACCTATGTTATTAAGGAGTTCCCGTAGAAAAGGGAAAAGCAAGATGCCTGTACTGAAAACTATTTTTCGCTATTTCATTCTTTGTATAAGAATATGAGTCAGCGAGTGAATTTGTATAAATGACCTATTCCATCATAACAGCCTGTCTTAATTCGGCGAGGACTATTGAAAGGTCTATTAATTCTGTATTAAGTCAGAAGATACTGCCTGCGGAATATATCTTCGTTGACGGAGGGTCAGCAGACGAGACTTTGAAAATTATCGCTGAAAAGGATGAGTTGTCCAGGAACAACAATCTTGGAATTTGTTTCAAAGTTATAAACCAGGCGGAAAAGACCGGAATAACGGGGGCATGGAAGCTCGCTCTTAAGGAAGTCTCGTCCGATCTGGTATTCATCTTGAACAGCGACGACTGGTATGAATCTGATGCCATGGAAGAAGTTATCAGCGCATTTGAAGGAAGTCCCGATGCTGACATCATGTATGGACCGATATATTTCCATACAAATAGTGAGAAAATCCTGAGGAACTGCAGGCCTCTCTGGATGTTTCCTGTCATGATGCCGATTGCACATCCATCATGTTTTGTCAGAAAGGGAGTTTATGACAGAATGGGGCTCTTTGACGGGAAATACAGGATTTCCGCCGACTATGAGTTCCTCTACCGATGTTATGCATCAGGAATGAAATTTCACCAGATCCATAGGCCGCTTGTCAACATGGAACTAGGGGGCGCCGCCAACAGCAGCAGAGCTACGGCCAGGGAGGAGACCTTGGAAATTGGAAGGAAGTATTGCCGTCTGCCGCTCATTCCGGAACTGGCGTATATGGCGAGGGTGCTCTTGGGACGTTAAGAAAAGTTTCTCTCTTCGAAATAAAATTGACACGCAAACTCCGAAGAGCTGCCATCCCTTTACGGAATAGGCGATAGAACTGCTTCAGATATTAGAATATCATCCGCGAGGATTTCGCCGACTATTAGAAAATTCTTCCGTTCCGGAAAATTTATATCTTGAAATGTGACTTGACATTCTCCACGATCTTCTCCGGGGTGAACCCGAACTTGTCGGCCAGCACCTTGTACGGCGCCGACGCACCGAAATGATCCATCCCTATGCAGAGACCTTCGTCTCCTGCGAATGTCTTCCATCCGAAAGTAGAACCCGCCTCGATTGTCACTTTCTTCCTGCATGACGGAGGAAGGACTGACTCCCTGTAGGCCTTGTCCTGGGCCTGGAACAGTTCCACGCTCGGCATCGAGACCACCCTTATCTTCTTCCCTTCCTTCCTCAGCAGATCCGCGGACTTGAGCGCGAGATTCACCTCGGATCCGGTCGCGATGAGGATGTATTCAAATCCAGCGTCTTCGCTCAGGACATATGCCCCTTTTGCCACATTGACGTTCTTGACGAGATTGGAGGGGATCGGCTCGAGATCCTGCCTTGTCAGAAGCAGCGCCACAGGTCCGTTCGCCTTCAGCGCAACATACCAGGCATATGCGACTTCGTTTGCTTCTGCAGGTCTCAGTACAAGCATTCCGGGAATTGTCCTGAGCATTGCCGCCTGTTCGATCGGCTCATGAGTAGGTCCGTCTTCGCCGACATAGAATGAATCATGGGTGAATACGAACACCTCGTGCAGTCCCTGTATAGCCGCAAGTCTCAGAGCTGGTTTCATGTAGTCTGAGAACACGAAGAAAGTTGAGGCGTAGGGGATGCATGTCCCATAAAGGGCCATGCCGTTCGCAAAGAATCCCATACCGAGCTCGCGGACGCCGAAATGGAAATTCCTCCCGGACCTGTCGGTTGCAGTGAAACTGGTCGTCTTCTTGATATCCGTCTTTGTGGACGGAGTAAGATCTGCAGAGCCTCCCATGAGGGCTGGAACAAGGTCCGCCACCTTGTTTAGGACAGTCCCTCCTGAGACGCGTGTTGCGACCGGCTTGTCCACCGGTGCCGATTTTATAAGTTCCTCGAAGATGTTTCCTGGAAGTGACTTGTTCATCAAAGAGGAAATCAGTTTTGCGGATTCCTGGTTCTTTTCAAGGTATGACTGGAATTCCTTGTCCCATTTGGCGGCTTCGGAAACCAGCTCCTTGCAGCGTTTTCCAAGGAAGTCCTTCACCTCCTGCGGAACCGTGAACGGAGGATTGGATGCGAATCCAAGCTTGGCCTTTGTGGCGGCGACTTCCTCTTCCCCTAGGGCCTCCCCATGGCATGAATGCTTGCCTGCTTTGTTCGGAGATCCGAAACCGATTGTGGTCTTGCAGACTACAAGAGTAGGCCTCCCGTCGCTCTTTGCGGCCTCTTTGAGGACCGCATCGACCTTCTCAATATCGTTTGCGTTGTCTATCTTCAGGACGCGCCAGCCGTATGCCTCATATCTCATCCCGACATTCTCCTTGAACGCCAGCGATGTTGAACCCTCGATAGTAATGGAGTTGTCATCATACAGGCAGACGATATTATCCAGCTTCAGATGTCCGGCAAGAGATGCGGCCTCATGGGTTGTACCTTCCATCATACAGCCGTCGCTGGAGAGGATATAGATCTTGTGGTCCATCAGGCCTGTCTTGTCGAGGCCAGTCCTTGCAGCGAAATTCTTTGCAGCCATGGCCATCCCGACTCCTGTAGCAAATCCGCTCCCAAGCGGTCCGGTAGTGACTTCGATGCCTTCTGTATGGCCGAATTCCGGATGTCCGGGGGTCTTGCTGCCCCACTGGCGGAAGCTCTTGAGTTCGTCCATGGGCATATTGTATTCAAAAAGATGGAGGAGGGAATAGATCAGGGCTGAACCGTGGCCGGCGGACAGCACAAACCGGTCGCGTCCGAGCCATTTCGGATTTATCGGATTGTGCTTCATGTATTTGTACCAGAGGAGGAACGCGAAGTCCGCGCATCCCATAGGCATTCCCGGATGACCTGATTTCGCCTTCTGCACTATTTCAGCGGAGAGGACCCTTATCGTATCGGCAGCAAGCTTTTCCAATCTGTAATCAGCCATTTTTCAAAACCTTTCTTTAAAATGTGTCAAACATGCCTATCTTACACAAGTTCCTGATATTTCGAGAAACCAAGTACGATAATTTCCATTACTGTTTTTACAAATGAGAATGGGCTTTATATGGAAGAGGAAAAAGAGAGATTCATATCATCTTCCCTGAACAAGAAGGACGTGGAATTCGACAACAACCTGCGTCCGTCGGAGTTCAAGTCCTTTCCTGGCCAGGACAAGGTGAAGGAGAGGCTCCAGCTCTTCATCGATGCCGCCAAGAAGAGGGAGGAGCCCCTCGGGCACATTCTTCTCAGCGGCCCTCCGGGGCTTGGCAAGACGACTCTGGCCTACATAATCTCCAATGAAAAGGGCGCCAAGATCAAGACCTCCAGCGGGCCGGTCATTGAAAAGCCCGGGGATCTGGCCGGACTTCTCAGTTCGCTTGAAAAAGGGGATATCCTTTTCATCGACGAGATACACAGGCTTAACACCGTGGTCGAAGAGTTCCTGTACAGCGCGATGGAGGACTACTTCATCGACATCATGCTCGACCAGGGACCGGGCGCCAGGGCGATAAGGCTCAACCTGCAGCAGTTCACCCTGATAGGCGCGACGACCAGGTCAGGTCTACTTTCCTCCCCGCTGAGATCACGTTTTGCGCTTTCGTGCAGGCTGGATTATTACGTTCCCGAGGATCTGAAGAAGATCATCAACAGGTCGGCGAAGATATTGAAGATCAAGATTGACGAGGAGGGAGCCATGGAGATAGCCAGGAGGAGCCGTGGCACGCCCAGGATCGCGAACCATCTGCTTTCCTGGTCCAGAGACTATGCCCAGGTGAGGGCGAACAACAAGATAGACAAGGAAGTAGCCTCGGCCGCTCTTGAGATGTTCGACATCGACAAGGACGGGCTGGATGAGATGGACAACAGGATACTGGAGGCGCTTGTGCATAAGTTCGGCGGACGGCCTGTCGGTATCAAGAGCCTTGCCGTAGCCGTAGGCGAAGAGGAGGGGACCATAGAGGAAGTCTATGAGCCGTTCCTAATACAGGAAGGATATATCCAGCGGACTCCGCAGGGGAGGCTGGTGACGCCCAAGACCCTCGAGCGGCTTGGCATCGACAGCCTTCCGGAGATAAAACGCCGGAAATCTGCCGATGAAAGGCAGATGAAACTGTTTTGACACGGGCTCCGGCCCGTTTTTTTTTGGTTTTTTGAAAGGAAAACTATAAGTATGGAAGAAGGCTTATAACCACAGAGCACACGGAAAACACTAAACACGCGAAAAGAAAATTGTTAAGTTTTTGCTTCCGCAGAAAATCAACAATTTATTTTCCAACAAGTGAATAAAAAAGGAGTTGTCATAATGAAACAATGGATTACGGACTTGCTGGCTCTTCAGGAGGTGGATCTCAGGATACGCGGGCTTGAGACGCGTCTGTCAGTGGTGCCGGCGGAGATCGCCAAGATTGAGAAGGATTTTGAGGCCGAAAAGGGAAAGGCGTCCCAGGCCAAGGAGATGATGATGGCGATCGAGCTTGAGATCAAGAAGAAGGAAGCGGATATCAAGGAGCAGAACGAGCTCATAAAGAAATACCAGACCCAGTCGGCGATGATCAAGAAGAATGAAGAGTACAGGGCGATGATGAACGAGATCGAGAATGTGAAGAACAAGATAGGCTCGATTGAGACTGAGGAACTTGTCCTCATGGAGAAGATTGAGACCGCCAGGAACGCATTCAAGTCCGAAGAGAAGATATGCAAGGACAGGGAGAAGACTGTCAATGATGAAAAGAATGAGCTCAAGGAGCTCGAAGGGAAGATCAAGTCCGAGATAGAGAAGCAGAAGGCGATGAGGGGCGATCTTGCCGCGAAAATCAAGCCTGACGTCCTTTCAATATATTCCAGGCTCCTCGGCAAGAAGACCGGGATTCCGTTTGCCGAGGTGCATCAGGGCATATGCGGGAACTGCCATCTCAAGCTTACGCCGCAGACAAGCAATTCTGTCAGGAAGGAAGTGCAGGTGAACTGCGACAACTGCAATCATCTTATCTATACCAACGAGAATGTAGCATCCTGAATAGATTGTAATTCCATAGAGAATTCCGGAAATGCCTGATCCGCTGAAAGACATATACTGGTTCATGGAAGTGGCCTATGACGGCACGGACTACGCCGGATGGCAGGTCCAGCCTGACGCCGTCACCGTCCAGGAGGTCCTGGAAGAGAAGCTCGGTATCATCTATGCAAACCAGCTCATCCGCACCAATTCGAGCGGCAGGACCGATGCCGGTGTCCATGCCATCGGACAAGCTGTGACTTTTGCTGCGCCGGGACGGCCTATCGTAGAGGACTGGAAGTTGCACAAGGCGCTCAACAGGATGCTTCCCCGGACTATACGGATCAGGGAGGTGAGGGAGGTTGACGGCAAGTTCCATGCGAGATTTTCGGCTGTTGGCAAAGCCTATACCTATGTGATCAACAGAGAAACGCCAAGCCCGTTCCTCGACAGATGGTGCTGGAACATCTGCGACTTTTCGGATCTCTGCGAACTTCGCAAGGCGGCGGACTGCCTTACAGGCGTGCACGACTTTTCCTCGTTTACCGTAGACAGGAAGGAGATCGATGATGCTGTAAGGACGATCTACAGGATAGAGATCCAGGAGTTCGGAGATCTTGTGTGTCTGACATTTGTCGGAGATGGATTCCTGTACAAGATGGTCAGGAGCCTGATGGGCACGCTGGCATTTGTCGGAACAGGAAAGGTCAAGGCCGGAGAAGTGAAGGCGATCCTGGAAAGCAGGAATAGGACTTCCGCATATGATACAGCTCCAGCGCAGGGGCTTTTCCTGGACAAGGTTTTCTATGATGAGAAGGCGTTGAAGGATTTCAAACTGGAAAAACCGCCGTTCTGGAATTGAGTAACTCGGGCATTCCTGCCCGAGGATTTTTTAATTGAATAGAGGAACGCGCAATAAATTCCGCTACTACGAACAGGGAAAATAGAAGAATTGGAACAAAATAACTTTATGAAGATATCAATATTATCCATCGGCGATGAGCTCCTGCGGGGTTCTACTGTAAACACAAATCTTGCAAGAATAGGGCAGGAGCTTGGAGCTGCTGCCCTGTTTCCCGAGATGGAAATGGCTGTAAAGGACACTGGTCCGGATATAAAGGAAGCCCTGGACATTCTCTTCAAACGATCCGAGATTATCATTTCCACCGGCGGACTCGGCCCGACTTCCGACGATGTGACCAAGAGCACTGTCGCGGATTATTTCGGGCTCAGCATGCATGAGGATGCGAAGATCGCAGACAGGATAAGGTCCTTCTGGTCGGCGAGGAGACTTGGAAGGATGCCTGACAGCGTTCTCAACCAGGCGCTGGTTCCGGAAGGGGCTGAAGTCCTCCAGAACAGGACTGGAACGGCTCCTGGCCTGATTGTCTTGAGCAGAAACCTGAAGAAGACAGTAATCATGCTTCCGGGACCGCCCCATGAGATGTATCCGATGCTCATGGATTCAGTGATACCATATCTGAATTCCGTCTCCAAGGAGAAGCTTTATACCGAGATAATCTACGTTTCAGGGATACCGGAATCCTCCGTTGAGGAAAAGGCGGCGCCCATAGCTTCGTCTGCGCCAGGTCTTTCTATCGCCTACTGCGCGTCACCGGAATCCGTGAAAGTGTTCCTGAGCGGGAGAGACAGGTTGGTTGTTGCAAAGAAAATGAAATTAATCAGGAAGGCGCTAGCGGAATTCCTCCTGTCCGACGGTGCAAAGACGATAGCAGAGGAGATAATTTCTCTTCTGGCAGGAAGAAAGATTAAACTGGGAGCTGCGGAATCCTGTACAGGCGGAATGATAGCTTCGGCTATAACGGACATTCCAGGCTCATCGGACGTCCTCATGGGATCCGCCGTAGTCTACAGCAACGACTGGAAGATGAAAATTCTCGGGGTCAAAAAGGCGACCTTGATCAAGCACGGGGCTGTGAGCGGGCAATGTGCGAAGGAGCTGGTCGAGGGTGTATGCAGGAAATTCAAGACAGGGGCGGGGATTGCGGTCACTGGAATTGCCGGACCCGGCGGAGGAACGGCTGAAAAGCCGGTAGGCCTTGTTTTCATTGCTACAAGAGTCAAAGGGAAAACTATTGTCGAACAATATAATTTCCCGGGAACCCGCGACATGGTCAGGAGAAGGGCGGTTTCTTCAGGATTGAACCAGCTTCGGAAGCAGATAATTTCCTAGTCCTGACAGGTTGTCAGACGCCGCGCATTTCCGGAGGCCAGATATGTTTGTGGATCTGGAGCTGGAGGCGGGCGGGGCTTTTCTCTTTTATCATCAGGTTTGCGAGATCCGCAGGATTCATCTTCCCTTGAACGGGGCTGAAGAGTATGTTCCGAGTCCTTTTTGCTATGCCGTACTTCTTAATAATCTTCATAGCGTAATTGAAGTCGTTCTCGTCCGACATGACGAATTTCACCTCGTCATAAGGCTTCAGATTTTCGAAGTTGGAGAACAGCATCTTGTCGGATTCCCCGCTGGACGGGCATTTGCAGTCGATCACCCTGATTATACCATCAGGCAGCTTTTCCAACGGGAGGCTGCCATTCGTCTCCACCATTACAATAAACCCCACCTCCTGGAGTTTCTCGCACAGGAAAGGGGTTTCGCGCTGGAGGAGAGGCTCTCCTCCGGTGATCTCTACGATAGGGACAGCGGCTTTTTTTGCCAGGTTCACGAGCTTGAAGACGGAGATGTCGGTTCCGGTATCGGATTTTCTTGCGTACTTCGTGTCGCAATAGGAGCAGTCGAGGTTGCATCCGGCGAGCCTGATGAAGAAGCAGATCTTTCCGGAATGGGTGGATTCGCCCTGGATGCTTGTGAATGTTTCAACGACTTTGAGGTTCATAGAAGGCCTTGGATGAATGGATAAGTGGATGGTTGCGTGTTTTATTTGAACTTCGTTATTCGAAATTCCTTGTTCGATATTGGATATTCATTCGTAATAGGTTGCGCCGGTGTCCTTGGATTCCGAGATCCTGACCTTGGCCACTTTCACCCTCTTGTCGTTTATTTTCGCTGAAAGCCTGTCATATATGAATTTCGCGAGGCATTCGCTGGTCGGATTTGGGGAGCAGATGATATCCAGATCATTGAGGTTCGAATGGTCAAGTTTCGCGAGGACCGCATCCAGCTCCGTCTTGAGTTTCCTGAAATCGACGGCAATCCCTATCTTATCGAGTCTTTCGGATTGGACTGTGACTGTTACAGTCCAGTTATGACCGTGGAGAGAGGCGCAGTTGCCCTTGTATCCCTTGAGCCTGTGGGCGGCTGAAAAATCCCTTCTTATATCAACTTCAAACATTTTCACTGTTCCATATGTTGGTTTTTTATTTCGCGCTGACAAGAACCCTGATAAATCTTATCTTGAAGGTTCCGGCGTTCTTGGAGAAGGTCCAGTCCTTGGATTTTCCTGCGCTGTTCCCTATGCCCATGTCGGCGTTGTTGCCTTCACGCCAGTTGTTGAAGGCGAAAATGGTCTGTTTTGCCTCATAGTTGTGAACCTGCATTGAACCATAGCCGTCCTCAGGTGTGGTTATCCCGTCTCCGAAATCGAAGACCGTATCTGATGCACCCGGGACGGAATTGGCGTTCTTCTCATTGTAGTTGGCTGCCCAGAATTCGATATTCCCCTTCAGTCCTTTTCCGGTTGCAACCCCTTTGACGTTGGAATAGACATTCATGTTGCCGACGGTCTCCTGGAACTTCGCCTTTGATGAGAATGTAGGAACGCCGATTTTTTCAAGGTTGTCGGTGAAGGCCTCCATGGAGACATATACATACTGCAGTTCGCCGGATTCGGTCTTGAGTTCCATGTAATACGCGATCCTGTCGAATTTCTTCTTGAAGTTCTTATGGTTGTCCACGGAATATTTGATTGCTCCATTGGTCTTAGCAAGATCAAGTTCATATATGACCTGGTTGCCTTTTGCATCCGGAACAAATTTCAGCATGGAATCGTTTGCAGGAGAAGCTTCCTCCTTTGCCGGAGCCTCCTCCTTTTTCGCTTCTTTCTTCTCTTCCTTCTTGGGCTCTTCCTTGGCCGGTTCGGGTTTCGCCTCTTCGACCGGCTTTGGTGGCGGCGGCGGTTCCGGATCTATTCCAAGCAGCCCTTCGGCGGGTATCTTCGCGCCCGCAGTAAATGGCCTGTTTATCCTGACAAAAGGCACCAGTACATCTTCAGTCTTCTTCTTGTTAAGCATATACCTGAGAGTGTATTCATCCTTGTCGATCCCTGCCGGCAGCTGCACCTTGAAGAGCATGGTGTACAGCTTGGCCGCCTTTGAATTCACGATCTCCCATTTTTCGGCATCGTAACGGCCGTCGCCTTCGCCGACCCCCATGCATTTGAATTCGTCCTTGCGCCTGTTCAGCAGAACGTAGTCATAGGTGCTGAGAGTCCTTCCCGAATCGAGCCTGACTGTGATTGTGGCATATGCCACATCGGAAGTTATCCTTGAAGGTGGTTCGAACTTGCTGACATTCAGCACGGCCGGGTTGTAGAATCCTTCGGGCATGAGTTCGGCAGCCAGAATCGTTCCAGAATGAAAGCGCAATGAGGTGTTTTTCTTCTTCTCCACCTCTTTTTTCTCAGCTTCCTGGCAGAGTACTGCCGCCGTTGCTGCAAGCAGCAGCATGTATGTCAATAATATTTTGAGATATTTACCCATGTCCCCAATTCCAATAATCCAGTAACATAGTTCATTTTGCGGGCAAAGACAAATCCCCGGCCCATAGTTGCGGATCACTGTGCTGTGTCGGCATCAAGAAGCCTCTGCATGGACATCCCGAATATCTCAAGGGTCCATTCGACATCTGTAAAGGCGCGATGGGCCTGTCCGTCGCCTGTGCCAAGGCTGAAATGCCTCTGCAGGAAAGCGAGGCTGTAGCTGGCAAGGCCCGGATAGGCATGTTTGATAATGGCTATCGAATCCATGGTCCTGCCGTTCCAGAGCGGAAGCCCGGTGCGGTGCAGGCTTTCCTGGAGGAATCCAAGGTCGAAGCGGCCATTGTGCGCGACAAGGGTGCTGTCCTCTATGAACGACAGGAAATCCCTGCCGACGGACGGGAATATCGGGGCGGACTTTACCATTTCGTTCGTGATGCGGTGGATGCGTATGACCTCGTCCGGGATCCTGGTGCTTGGATTTACCAGGGAATGGAACCGCGTGTGGACGCCGTCGGCATCCACCCTGATCGCGGCAATCTCGACAATCCTGTCGTTGGCGGGCGACATGCCGGTGGTCTCCACGTCGAACACCGTGAAAGGCCCCAGCTCATGCCATCTTGATGGTTTTTCTTTCATAAGGGAACTTATATATTTTTATGCGTGCGTTCAAGCAGTTATAAACTTTTTCTTGTTGGTGCGGGAAAAAGGATTGATTTTATCTCTTTGGAAAGGAATAGTTCATAAAATATTTCCTGCAATGGAATGGAAATATTTTATAATGATAAGGAAGCAATTCAAGATGGCTACGGAATTCGTACATCTGCATGTCCATACGGACTACAGCATACTTGACGGGGCGTGCCCCATATCCGGGATTGCGGATCTCGCAACCGAATATGGGATGGGATCCGTCGCAATAACCGACCACGGATATCTGGGCGGCGCACTAGACTTCTACATGAAGATGAACAAGAAGAAGGTCAAGCCCATCATCGGGATCGAGACCTACGTCTCTCCCACGAACAGGTTCGACAAGGACAACTCGAACGGCGACATCCGCGGATTCCATCTCATACTTCTCGCCGAGAACTTCACGGGATACCAGAACCTGTGCCGCCTGGCGACCTCCTCAGTGCTGGAAGGGTTCTATTATAATCCCAGAATCGACAAGGAGATCCTCGCCTCCCACAGCAAGGGGCTGATCGGCATGAGCGCCTGCCTCAGCGGCGAGATCGCCCGGGCGATCCAGCACAACAGGATCAAGGACGCCAAGAAGATACTTTCCCAGTATCTTGACATATTCGGCAAGGACAACTTCTATCTCGAGATAATGGAGCATGGGATTGCCGAGCAGAAGATTGTAAACAGGGAAATGGTCCTGCTGAGCCGGGAATTCGGGATCCCCCTTGTCGCCACCAACGACGTGCATTACTTGAAGAAGGAGCATGCATATTCACATGAGCTGATGCTGTGCATCCAGACCCATTCCATCGTAAGCGACGAGAAGAGGATGAAGATGCACGGGGACCAGTTCTACTTCAAGAGCGGGGACGAGATGGCGGCGGTCTTTCCTGAGCTGCCTGAGGCCTTGAAGAACACACTCGCGGTGGCCGAGAAATGCAACGTCGAAATACCGCTCACGAACGTCAACCATTACCCCGTCTACCAGGTAGATGCCGGGCAGACCCAGAAGGACGTCCTCAGGAGGATCTGCATAGACAACATGGTGGAAAGGTATGGTTTTGACGCCTCCGATGAAACCAGGCTCGACGAGGGGCAGAAGAAGATAATCCAGCGTCTAGACTATGAGCTGGGCGTCATCGACAAGTCGAAATACTCGAGCTATTTCCTCGTCGTCTGGGATTTCATCAAATACGCCCGCGACAACAAGATCCCGGTCGGCCCCGGACGAGGCAGCGGCGCAGGAAGCCTGGTCGCCTATCTCAGCAAGATCACGGACATTGATCCTCTCAAATACAATCTCCTTTTCGAGCGTTTCCTGAATCCCGACCGCGTAAGCCCGCCCGACTTCGATGTGGACTTCTGCGAACTCCGCAGATATGAGGTCATAGAATATGTCCGCAGGAAATACGGAAAGGACAGCGTCGCCCAGCTCGGAACCTATGGAACTCTCAAGCCCAAGGCGGTGGTGAAGGATCTTGCCAGGGTTATTGGCAGGAGCTTCGCCGATGGCAACCAACTGACCAAGCTCATTCCCGACAAGAAGCAGACGACAGAGGAGGGAGAGGACAACAAGATCACCCTCAAGGCGGCGATCGAGCAGAGCAAGGAGCTCCGGGATTTCATGGACAGGGAGCAGTGGGTCCGTGAAGTCATAGAATACGCGAAGCCGCTGGAGGATCTCAGGAGGAACATGACCATCCATGCGGCAGGCGTCATCATCGGTGACCAGCCTCTGAGCAATCTTGTTCCGCTTGCAAGCGGGGGAAAGGATGAGGTCATCACCCAGTATGCCGCTACATATTGCGAGGCTCTCGGGCTTCTGAAGATGGACTTCCTCGGGCTGAGCACTCTGACGATTATTGAGGATGCCGTCAAGAAGATAAAGGACAACAGGAAGATAGATATAGACATAGAGAAGATCTCCCTTGAGGACAAGGCTGCGTTCAATCTTCTTAACAGGGGTGATACTATAGCTGTGTTCCAGCTTGAATCTAGCGGGATGCAGGACCTCTGCAAGAAGTTCGGGGTCGAGAAGATAGAGGACATAATCGCCCTAATTGCAATATACCGGCCGGGTCCGATGCAGTTCATCCCGGACTTCATCTCAAGGAAGACCGGCCAGACAAAGCTTGAATATGATCATCCCGCGATGGAGAAGATACTGAAGGAGACTTACGGGATCATGCTCTACCAGGAGCAGATCATGCAGGCTGTGCAGGAGGTGGCGGGGTTCACACTGGGGCAGGCCGACATCCTCCGCCGAGCGATTGGAAAGAAGGACTTCAAGAAGATGGCGGAGCAGCATGAGAAATTCGTGCAGGGCTGCGCCAAGAACAATATTTCCGCGCAGAAGGCAGATCTGATCTGGGAGAAGATTGCGAAATTCGCAGGCTACGGCTTCAACAAGTCGCACAGCGCGGCATATGCGTTCCTCGCCTACAGGACCGCATATCTTAAGGCGAACTATCCTGTAGAGTTCATGGCGGCGGTCCTCTCCAACGTGATAGACAGTTCCGAAAAGGTCGCCTTTTTCATCCAGGAATGCAAGGAGATGGAGATCGCAGTGATGCCCCCTGATATAAACAGGAGCGATACGAGCTTCACGGTCGACGGCAAGGGCATCAGGTTCGGACTGGCAGCCATCAAGGGCGTTGGAACGGTAGCGGCGCAGGCGATCATAGATTCCAGGAAGAAGGATGGGGAGTTCAAGGATCTCATAGATTTCTGCGAGCGCGTCGGAGGATCTGTCAACACAAGGATGCTTGAGAATCTCGCGAGGGCTGGCGCCTTCGGATGCACTGGGCTGAAACGTTCCCAGCTTGTGAAGATGTTCGAGCCTGCGCTTGCCCTGGCGGCGAAGAAGGTTGCCGACAAGAAGAGCGGGCAGGGTTCGCTTTTCGACATGTTCGCCGGCGACGAGAAGAACGAGATGACTTCCGTTCCTGTTCCGGACATTCCGGAATTCCGCGAACAGGAGATACTGAAGGATGAAAAGGAGCTGCTCGGATTCTACGTCACCGGGCATCCCCTGGGTGAATATGCGGAAATGATCAAAACCTATTCTACCACATCTGTTTCGAAAGTAGTTGAACTCCCGGCGGATTCGGCTGTGAGGGTCGGGGGGATAATAAATTCTGTCGCGATCAAGATGTCGAAGAAGAACACGCAGTTCGCCATCCTGCAGATAGAGGATCTCGAAGGCTCCATAGAATGCATGGCCTTCGCCAGCACCTTTGAAAAGATTGACAAGGCCATCCTGAAGGAGAACGAGCCGATATTCATCGAAGGTTATGTTGACATAAGCGGCGAGAGCGAGAACAAGAAGGCGAAGATCATAATCAGCAGCCTGTATCCGGTATCGATGATATCCGAGAAGTTCACGAAGGAGGTCCATATCAGGATCTACGAGGCCAGCACAGGCAGGGACAAGCTCGGTGAGATAAACAGGATCTGCGCGAAATATCCCGGGGACAGCAGGACTATATTCTGCATCACCTGCGCGGCCGGAGAGATCGCCTTCATAGAAAGCTCGAAGAAGTTCAATGTGAAGGCGAGCAGGGATTTCATAGGAGAGATGAAAGGGCTGCTAGGAGAGCATGCGCTCCATTTCAAGGCCGATCAGAACCTGCCGCAGCCTAGGAAGAGATGGGGGGACAATGGGAACGGGAATGGAAGGCGTTTCAACGGTGGCGGGGAGGAATAAGAAAGAAACGGCGAATGGGTGAAGCGGTGTGTCGGAGAGATGAAAAATTCAGATGACAGACGACACAGGACAGACGAGAGAGGACATTGGAGGCAGGAGTTGAATTTATTCGTATTGCAACTGGCAACTAACGACTGGCAACTGTCATATGCTGATAACAAGTCTGCAGAATGAACGTGTGAAATATGCCGCAAAGCTCTGGAACCGGCGCTCCAGGGACGAGGAGAGGCGCACTCTGCTTGAAGGCTACAGGGCGATCACGCGCGCCCACCAGTGCAAAATGAAGATCGAGGAGTGTTTCTACTGCCCTTCGATGTTCCTGGGGGAGAACGAAAGGCCGCTTCTTGCGAAACTCGCAGAAACCGGAACTGTGATCACCGAGACTACCGACCGCGTCTTCGCGA
>CAZDNQ010000033.1:0-17374 GCA_964506605.1 uncultured Victivallis sp.
CGCCGTTGGAGGATATGGAAAAGGGACATGCATTTGCATGTCACAGAGCAAAGGAAATAATGGAGAGGGGAAAATAGTTGACAAATGAAAAACGAGGATAAAAACAGGTTCAAGGAATTCGAATGGGATGACAAGGGCGGCATGTTTGAAATCGCCCTGGACAAGGCCCTCGAAGGAAAATTCAAGGACGAGCATTTCCCCCTGCTCCGCGTCAAGAACCTGTGCAAATATTTCCCGATATACGGAAAAGGCTTCTTCAAGAAACAGATCGGCACCGTGAAGGCAGTCGACAACGTGAGCTTCGACCTGATGCCGGGCGAGACCCTCGGACTTGTCGGGGAAAGCGGATGCGGAAAAACAACGGCAGGCCGGACAATCCTGAGGGCCATCGACCCTACAAGCGGAGAGGTTCATTTCGATACATTTACAAAACTTGTCGACCTGTGCAAAATTCCAGAGAACAAGCTCAAGCCACTCCGTACCAAGATGCAGATGATATTCCAGGATCCCTATGCCAGCCTCAATCCGAGAATGACTGTCAGGCAGATAGTCGGTGAACCTCTCGTGATCCACAATATGGCAAGAGGAGCCGAACTGGAGGACAGGATTGTCGAGATGCTGAAGAAAGTCGGATTGAAGCCGGAGCATAGGACAAGATACCCTCATGCATTCAGCGGAGGGCAGCGCCAGAGGATCGGGATAGCAAGGGCCCTTATCATGCATCCGTCACTTGTAGTATGCGATGAGGCCGTTTCAGCACTTGATGTCTCTGTCCAGGCACAGGTCATCAACCTTCTCCAGGATCTCCAGGAGGAACTGGGACTCACCTATATATTCATCGCGCACAACCTCGGTGTGGTCAAGCATATCTGTGACAATATTGCAGTGATGTATGCCGGACGTATTGTCGAACTTGCCAAAACTTCCGATCTCTTCGATGATCCACGTCATCCTTATACCAAGGCGCTTCTTTCGGCTGTTCCCAATCCTGATCCGGATATCCCTATGAATCTGGCTGTTTCAGGAGAGGTGCCTGACGTCAGCAATCTTCCGGAAGGTTGCAGTTTCCAGTCCAGATGTTCAATATGCAGGGAAAGCTGCAAATCTGAGAAACAGGAACTGGTAAAGGTCGGCGACGGCCATTTCGTCGCTTGCAGCTCCCATAACAAATAAATTTGAGAGGAATAGAATATGAGATCAAATAATTTAGGCCGTAAAAGAACAGATTGGTTTGTGCATGACCGTTTCGGAATGTTCATACACTGGGGGCTGTACGCGATGCCCGCCAGGAACGAATGGATCAAGAACTTGGAAAGGATTACCGACGAACAGTACCAGAAATACTTCGATCGTTTTGATCCCGATCTTTTCAATCCTGACGTCTGGGCCGAGGCCGCCGCATGCGCAGGAATGAAATATTTTGTAATAACAGCCAAGCATCATGACGGCTTCTGCCTTTGGGACTCGAAACACACCGACTACAAGGCAACAAAGACTCCAGCCGACAGGGATCTGCTCAAGCCTATGGTAGACGCCTTCCGCAAGAGAGGAATCAAGGTCGGGCTCTACTACTCCCTCCTCGACTGGCATCATCCCGAATTCCCCGTAGACAAGCATCATCCACAACGAGACGACAAGAAGTTCCGTGAGAAGCATAAGAACCGCGATGTCCGCAAATATGCGGAATACATGAGGAGGCAGGTTACTGAACTTCTTACTAAGTTCGGAAAGATAGACATACTCTGGTTTGACTTCTCCTATCCCTGCGATGACGGTAAAGGATGCAAGGATTGGGAATCGGAGAAGCTTTTGAAGCTCGTAAGGAAGCTGCAGCCGGACATTATGATCGACAACAGGCTTGATCTTCCCGGCTCCGGAGATTTTGAGACTCCTGAACAATTCCAGCCACGGGAAGGACTGAAGGACAAGGATGGAAAACCCGTTGTGTGGGAGGCCTGCCAGACCTTTTCCGGCTCCTGGGGATATCATAGGGATGAAATGACTTGGCGAAGTTCGCACGAGATCATCGGAACACTGATCGACTGCGTCAGCAAGAACGGGAACCTCCTGATGAACGTCGGGCCGACGGTAAGAGGAGAATTTGATTCGCGGGCCACAGCGCGCCTGAAGGACATCGGTGCATGGATGCAGAAGCATAGCCGTTCAATTTACGGATGTACTAGGGCTCCATCGGAATTCGAATGCCCGCCCGGATGCAATCTTACATTCAATCCTGAAACGAACAGGCTTTACGTGCACCTGCTATCATATCCCTACAAGCATGTCGTGCTTCATGGGAAGGCCTATCTCGAAAGGGTCGGATATTCGCAGTTCCTGCACGACGGTTCCGAAGTAAGTGGACCGGCAGAATGGATGACCAAGCACAAGTGCATGGGAGAGGACGTGCTTGTCCTAAGCATACCGCAGACAAGGCCCGAACCTCTGATTCCGGTCATTGAACTTTTCCTGAAATGACGGGACTTCAAGGGGAAATATCATGAACAATAAAATCCCTGACCGCAGAATTGTCTACAAGACTATCGGTACAACCAAGCTCGAAATGCATTTGTTCGTTCCAGGCAAAAACATAAGCAGGTCGGCGATTGTCTTCTTCTTCGGCGGGGGATGGACCGGCGGAACTCCAAGCCAGTTCTATCCACAATGCAAATATTTTGCTTCCAATGGAATTCTAGCGATATCCGCAGAATACCGGATAATGGGCAAACACAATACGACACCTTTTGAATCGATAAAAGATGCGAAATCCGCAATCCGATGGATCCGTGCCCATGCATCAGAACTTGTAATTTCTCCGGACAAGATAGTGGCATCTGGAGGATCGGCCGGAGGACATATCGCCGCCTGCACTGCTCTTATCCAAGGCATGGATGAAGAAGGGGAAGATCTGAAGGTGAGTTCTGTGCCAAACTCACTGGTTCTCTTCAATCCAGTAATTGACACGACCGATAAAGGCTATGGTTCAGATAAGCTCAAAGGCAAGGAAACCGAAATATCTCCTGTTCATCATGTGGTAAAGGGTCTTCCTCCTACGCTCATATTCCACGGAACTGCCGATAATACAGTGCCATTTGAAAACGTCGAACGCTTCAAAAGACTGATGGATGAAGCTGGAAACACCTGTGAGCTTATGCCGTTTGAAGGCAAATGCCATGGATTCTTCAACCATGGAAGAGCCGGAAATGCCGACTTTGAAAAGACCATGGAGATGGCATGCGGATTTCTTGTCAGAACAGGTTTAATGGACAGAAAAAATCCAATTCCGGATGAAAAGGCGCCGCAAAAACATGAAAAATGATTTCCCGGTAATCCCCGAAAAGTGGATGATAAAGGCACGTCTCCAGAGATTCAATGGAACGGCGGAGCCTGCAGACAGCATCGAAGTCCCAATAAAAATATTCGGTCAACCGCATACCGCCGAATTTGCCGGTGCGACATGGAATATCTCCTGCGAACTTCGCAAAACACCTGACCGTGTTGACGCACTGGACGGATTGATCTCCTTCAGGATTATTTCCGGCATGGCGGATGATGTAAATGCCGGCATTGAATTCATCATCGGCGACTGGAATGATTCGAATTTCCTGATGCTTCCCGGGGCCGCATACAACGGGAACCGGTACAAGGTACGTTACCAGAAGTATCCGCCAGTTGCCGAGGAATTGGAGGACATATCACTCAATCCGGGGATTACGATAACTGACGTGCCGCGCCTGGAAATTGATGTAAAAAAGTCATCACATCTGCAGATACTCACGGGAGACGAGACAACTCCCTGCATCTCCTTTTTCTCAACAGAATCCCGATATGCATGCATCATCCTCACCGATCAGGGAAACGCGTATGGCAATCATGGAATTCATGTCCTAGAGGAACCTGGACATTGCAAGGCAATCTTGCGGATTGAATCGCCGGGCGTGCGCGGCAGGCTGTATATGATGATGAACACCGGAAACAAATCATGGGATCGCGGCACAAACATCGGCAATGGCGGGGAGTTCGCAATCCGTTTCAGGATCTTCCGATTCCAGGCTGACAAAGTGCAGGTTCTCTACGACCGTTTTGCGGAAGTACGGAAGGATCTCACCGGTCCTGTCGTCCTGCAGAATATCCTGCCTTTTTCCGAGGCATGGAAGATTCTTGAGGAAAAATACTGCAGGCACAACTGGAATCCTGCGGGCTATTATACTGTCGGTCCGCGCAAGGAATGGGAAACGGCAGACAAGAGATATTCCGACTGGCAGCTTGGCTGGGTCGGCGGAGGAATGTCGACTCTTCCCCTTCTCTTCCAGGGAACGGAAGAAAGCCGTGCACACGCGATAAGCACCCTTGAATGGCTGTTCACGAAGGGAACATCTCCTACCGGCATGCCATATGGCATATTCCATTCGGGAAAACCATACAGCGACAATTTCCGCAAATTTGATTCGACCCGCTGGGTGATGCTCCGCAAACTCGGCGATGCCCTGTATTTCGTATGCAAGCATATTGACCTGATGAAAAAGCAAAATTCCGGTCGCGAGCTTCCGGAACATTGGGAAAGAGGAATCCGCAATCTGGCCGATGGGCTGATCCGGGTCTTTGAGAAACATGGCCAACTCGGACAGTTCCTCGACTGGGACACCTGGGAAATATTGGTCGGAGGATCGACCGCCGGCGCAATGGTTCCGGGAGGTCTTGCACTGGCCGGAAAATGTCTGAACGAGAAGAGATATTTAGAATTTGCAGGAAGGATTGCAAGACATTTCATTGAAAAGGACATCCGTTCCGGAGTTACCACAGGCGGGCCAGGGGAAATACTCCAAAGTCCCGATAGTGAAAGCGCATTCGCCATGCTCGAATCGCTTGTTGTTCTCTATGAAAACACTCAGGACGTCTCATGGCTCAAGCCTGCGGAGGAAATGGCAAAGCAATGCATGACATGGTGCGTATCATACGACTACAGATTTCCGGTGGAATCGTGGCTGGGACGCTCCGGCATAGCTTCAACCGGTTCCGTCTGGGCGAACGTGCAGAACAAGCACAGTGCGCCAGGAATCTGCACATTGTCTGGCAACAGCCTTTTCAAGCTCTGGCGCGCAAATGGCAACGATCTCTATCTCGAGCAGATCCGGGAGACGGCCCACAACCTGCCGCAGTATCTCAGCCGTTCCGACAGGCCTCTTGGGGATCCATCATTCATGGAGACCGGATTCATGTGTGAACGCGTCAACTTAAGCGACTGGGAGGGCGTAAGGAACGTCGGAGGCAGCCTCTTTGGCTCCTGCTGGTGTGAGGTTTCCCTGATGCTGACAACAATGGATATCCCCGGAATCTATCTACAGACCGACACGGGAAGGCTCGAAGTATTCGACCATGTGAATGCAGAACTGCTGTCATCCACCGGAGGAAAAACGCGCATCCGCATAACAAATCCGACTAACTTCAATGCCGAAGTAAGGATAATTGCCGAAACCTCACGCGAAGCCCGCACAAAAACACTCGGACAAAATTCATTATATGGTGTTACTGTTGCGAAGGTTCCAGTTGGAAAATCAATTGAAGTCATAATATAGGATATAGAATGATCATGAGATGACTACAAAATCTAAACAGTCATCATGTCCACGATTCAACTATGACCAATTCTTGTCATAAAAACGGGATAAACGGGGATAAATTTGCATCATTGGGCTTTTGATAAGGCTTTGCAAGTGATTGGTTTGCTGAGTATTGCGGGTTTTATATTTCGTTTCCACCCACCTCCACTTTTATCCTCGTCCGAGGATAAAAGTGTCCCGCCGTAGCCTTGGCGAAGGCGGACATACGATCAAAACACTTCTTTTCCTGCTATTTGTTACAACTGCAGGAACCCTGTCCTATAATTCAAAATTACCGGCAAAATTTGCCGAAGGTCAGCATCACCGGGTCGTCAAACAACGGCATATTCTGCAACGTTACCACCCCGTTCTCCGACCTGATGCAGAGTTCGTCAGGGATTTCAAAGATCTCGCCGGTCAACAGCCGGACCAACCGAATCGGTTCCGGGAGCTGGACCATTTCCCAGGAGATCGTCGACTCGCAAGTGGCTGTCAAAAGTTCAACATATTTCCAATAGACAAACGCCGCACTGCCGTCGGGCCGTCGGAAACCGCCCGCCAAAATATCATGCCGATCCTCATCATTATGCATCAGCCGTGGTGAATGTTTCCCGGTGACCTGACGCACCGGCAGCTCGCCGGGAGTGAATTCCCCCTGAAAAACCGAGGCCAGCACCTGCAGCGTACGGTAGGCCAGCTTGGGGACGTATTCGCCGGTGGAAAAACCGTCCTTATCAAAGTCGGCCGCCAAAACTCCAAAGTAACCGTAGTCAAGATAGCTCGCCTTGTCACCAATCCGGCCGTTCAACGCCTCGATCATGTCCAAACTTGAGAAATACGAGGTGAATTTGACATCCTCCAGAAGATGGCTCACCATGTGCCTAGCGACAAAACGGGCCTGCCGTTCCGGAGTCCACGCCGCGCCCGCCATCGCTCCGCATCCGTCGTCACGCGACTGTGCACCAGTTTCGCCCTGGATGAATTCCATCCGTGGGTTGCACTGACGCAGCAATGCCCGTTCTGGCCGCCACTGATATGACGCCTGCCTTTCATCGGGGGTATAGCCGTGATAGGTAAATGCGTCCATCACCTCACCCGCTCCGGTCTGCAGCACGGCATTTAGCCATTTAAAACCATGTAGACACATTGAACCGCCGATCACCTTGGCTTCCGGGTCGCCGGCGCGGACAGCCACTGCGGTCGCCTTGACAAATTCACCGTATTCGGTTCCGTTGGGACCGTGCTTCCAGCACCATGAACCGTCTGGCTCATTCCATACTTCGTACCACCCGATCCTGCCCCGATAGCGGGATGCAACGGTGGTCACATAATTTGCCCACGCCGACTTTTGTTCACAGCTATGGATTGGCGGGCATCCGACCGCTCCAAAAACCTGCGCCGCCTTCTCGTCATACAAACCGTTGCCGTAGCACAAACACATCCACGGCAGCAAACCGCGCTTCAAAAGATTGTCGACAATATCATCGAGCCAGGCAAAATCATAAACCCCTTTGACCTTCTCGGTGCGCGCCCACCCCGACTGGATGCGGATCCACTTGACCCCGATTGCCGCAATCTTGTCATAAGCCTTGGTCGGATCAAAGACTGCGCGATCGAGTTTCTCAAACCCTATGCCAATACGGGAATTTTCAATTTCCGAGGAGTGATAAGCCTTTACTTCGCCGACTTTTTTCAACTTCTGCATGATAAACCTCTATGTTTATGTTGGCCGATCGGATCCATGTTGATCAATCATTCCTAAATTTGCAGGATACTGAATTCAACTCGAGAATTTCCTCTGCATTATTTTCCTGACCGCAGTTCAGCAGTCGCAGTCGGGCGGGACCAGCTGCACGGAGATGCCTCCGTCGATGACAAGGCCCGCACCGTTTATCCTGGCGGCTTTTTCCGAAGCCAGGAACAGGACAGCTTCCGCAATGTCGTTTCCAGATGCCTCTTTCCCGAGAGGAATGTTCGCACGGCGCCTGACGGCCTCGGACGTCAGCTTCGCCCAGCGGTCGGTATTTATGTAGCCGGCTACGACGCAGTTCACCCTGATCCCCTTCGGACCGAGTTCCATAGCCATCGCTTTCGTAAGGGAATTGATCGCCCCCTTGCTGGCGACATAGGCCGTGCGCTTGAGGATCGCCCGCTCCGCCGTGTTGGAACCGATATTTACAATCGCCCCCGATCCCTGCTTGAGCATCATCCTGGCGGCGCACTGGGAGCAGTGATATGTACCGAACACATTTGTCCGGAATACTTCCTCGAGCACGCCGAGCGGTGTGTCCACCAGCAAATAGCCGACGCCCTGGATGATTGCATTGTTCACGAGCACGTCAATGCGGCCGCATTCCTTCCCGATCCTTGCGAACATCGCATCAACCTGTTCCGGAACTGAGATGTCGCCGGGAGCCTCGACAACTTTCACAGCGTAAGTATCCCTGATTCTCTTCGCCTCCCTTGCCACATCCTCTTCCTTGCGTCCGTTCAAAACAACAACTGCCCCTTCCCTGGCAAAAGCTTCTGCTATCGCCAGTCCCGTATTGCGGACCGCGCCGGTGACCAAAACAACTTTGTCTTTGTAACACATGTCATTATTCCTTTTTTTACTTTTTCCCATACCATCCCTGACTGTCCTTCGGACGGATCATGGTCAGGTCGCCGTTGAAATGGCGGAGATTGTGCGGCTTGTAAGGATGCTTCAGGATCTCCTCCTCGTTTATGTCAATCCCCAGTCCCGGGAGATCCGGTATCCTCATCATCCCGTTAGAGAAGCCGATCTTCTCCGTTGTCAGCAGATGCCTGTATGGCACATCGTTCGACATCGTCTCCAGCATATGGAAGTTCGGAGTGCATGCGGCTACCTGCAGGGTTGCGGCATTCGTGACGGCCCCGATCGGGTTGTGAGGGCAGAACGGCAGGAAATGGCATTCCGCCATCGCGGCGATCTTCTTCACTTCCAGGATCCCTCCGCAATGCGAGAGATCCGGCTGAAGATAATCGGCCGCCCTCTTTGAAAGGAGTTCCTTGAAATCCCAGCGCGTATAAATCCTCTCCCCAGCCGCGATTGGAATGTTGATCCTGTTCTTGACGTCGGCAAGTCCGTCGAGATCGCAGGGCGGCAGAGGTTCCTCAAACCAGGTGATGTCGAACTTCTCAAGCGCCAGCCCCACGCGGACAGCCGTCGGGACATTGAACCTGCCATGGCCTTCAATCAGGAGCTGGATTCCGGGGCCGACAGCTTCACGGACAGCCGCAACACAAGTCATGGCCGTGTCGAATTCCTCCGAGGTCAGGTTCAGATATGCAGATCCGAATGGATCCCATTTGAGCGCCTTGAACCCGAGCTTCACCGTATCCTTCGCCTTCGCCGCGAAATCCGCAGGAGTGCGCGAACCTGCGAACCATGCATTCGCATAGCACGGCACCTCGTCGCGCATCTTCCCTCCGAGAAGCTGGTAGACAGGAACCCCCAGCGCCTTTCCCTTGATGTCCCAGAGCGCCATTTCAATACCCGACAAAGCGGTGGTAAGGACAGGCCCCCCGCGCCAGTATGCATCCCTGTGGTTTTCCGACCAGAACCCTTCGATGTTATGCGGATTCTTCCCGATCACATATCTTTCAAGTTCCCGGACCGCCGCCTCGACCGCAAGCTCGCGGTGCTCGAGCGTCGCTTCTCCGATACCATAAATCCCGTCATCTGTCAACACCTTCACCAGCACCCAGTTCGTGCGGTAGACGTCGCAGATGAATGTCTTTATTCCTGTGATCTTCATATCTACTTCTCCTATTTTATGTCAACAATTGAACGGTCCGTCAATATCAGCGGATCAGTGCTCACCGGAAGCGGTTTGAAATGCCTGACACCTTCCGCGCCAGGATCGGGTTCCATCCATGTCTCTCCGCATGTGCGCTTGTCAAAATCATATCTGACGGCATAGACTTCCTGGGAGACAGGCTCGATCAGCACCGGATTGTCCAGACGGAGATCATTGTCCATCCAGAACGTCATTTCCGCCTGCCTGACAACCGGATCATTCTCCAGCGATTCCGGGATCCACCAGGCGTGGACCGGTACATCTCCTTTTACAAAATTCGCATGCCAGGTGGATGCCTTGGTGGCGCGCGGATCCTCCGTATCGTCAAGGACGCTCATGTGCGCCGCAGTCCTGCCGTTCGCAGGTTCCATCGGATCGCAGAGGAGAGTACAGAGCGACTGGAGGGCGTAATATGACGGCTTCGGAGATCCGTCTTCCAGCCTGACAAGGCCATAGTGGAAAGTCTCCTTAAACGCCGCGTAATGCGCGAAGTCCGCCATGTGGAAGTAACTGCTCATCGAACATCCGTTGTGCAGTTCGAGCAATGTCCTGCGCAGAAGCATCCGCGCCTGGATCTCCTCGCTGAACTTCATGGTCGACAACGCCCCGACCCCGCGCGCCTTCTCAGGAACGAAAGACTGCACGCCCGCCTCCCCCTGCCAATACTCTAGCGAGGGCTTATGCTTCCTGAGCAGATGGAGAAAAGCCGCGATCTCCTGGCTGCTGTGCCGTTCCGGGATCGACTTGTAGCCATGATATGTGACAATGTCTACCAGTTCATGGAGTCCAGCCTTCATGCAGTCTTCAAGATACTTCAGGCTCCATGCGGTCATGCCCCAGGCTATTGCGCCGCCAATGAGCTTTGCGTCCGGCTGCTCCTCGCGCAAGGGACCGGCAGTAAGCCTCACCAAATCCACGTATTGCGCCGCTTTCGGCTGGCATTTCCAGAAACTCAGCAGATCAGGTTCGTTCCAGACCTCATAATGGGTCACGCGGCCGCGGAAATGCCTGACCAATGCGCGCACATAGTTCTGCCACCCCTGTCTTTCCTCAGGAGTATGGACCGGGGGGAACCCGACGCCAAACTCATTGCATCCCTGGTAATTCGGAGATACGCCGGCAGGCGAAGTGTTCATATTTTTCGTATACACCGGATTTCCGTAGCTGATGCTCATCCACGGCTGGACACCTTTCCTGAGAAGCTCGTCGACGATCTGATCCAGCCATTTGAAATCATAGGCTCCCGCCTTCTTTTCAGTCCTGGCCCAGCCGGTCTGGACCCGCGCCCACTTGACACCGAGATCTTCCAGGACCGGCCACGCCTGCCTGATGTCCCACATGTCGCGGTCGAGGCACTCGAAGCCTACGCCAAGAGGAGACGAGGTGATACCAGTGCTTTTCCTGTTCTTCAACTTACCCAGATATTCCAAACTGCCGTAACCGCTGAACTTCATTTTTATCTCCAGTTGTTCATTACTTATTTCTTTTTATCATGGAATCATTCTACCGCCCAGGCATCCTGATTGAAAGAATAAAATGGCCATAATTGCCAATACTTCTTGTATAACTGGGTCATCGGCATTATAATCGCCAGGGCAGAAGGGATGACAGTCGTTCACAGGCGAGGCTCATGCCAAAGACAACAAGACATGATGAGGGCACAGTAAACATCGAAGTCTTCATCGGTGGCGCGCCACTGCTCGAGATCAGGTTGTGCGAAGGCCTGCTGGAGTTCGGTCAGAGCCATCCTCGCTGGAGATTCTCCATGCGCAGCGCCAGCTTCAAATACACGGAAGAATGGCTTGAAGAGCACAGGATCTCCGGGGTGCTCTCACTTATAGACTCAACTCCGGTATCGAAAGTGCTGAGAGCCGCCGGCATTCCATGGGTCGAACTGTTCCCGTCAAAACCAATCTCCCATCCGAGCGTAAATGTTGATGATTACGCCATCGGCCGTATGGGCGCGGAATTTTTCCTGGGAAAAGGGCTCCTGCGCTGCGCCTTCTGCGGAGTCGGGACATATTGGAGCAAGAGACGCGGCGCGGGATTCCGCGACCGTCTTTCCGAGGCCGGACGGGATTGCATATCCACTGACATCCCTTTCGACTTGAATCTTGACTGGGGCTTCTCTGAAAAATCTGGACAGCATCTGAATAGATGGATCTCGGGTTTGAGCAAGGGTTCAGCTGTGATGGTCGCGCATGATGCCGTCGCGAACAGGTTTATTGACCTCTGCCGCCAGCAGGGATTGCGAATTCCGCAGGACATCGCAGTGCTTGGCGTCGGCAACCATGATCTCCTGTGCAAACTGAGCCCTGTCCCGGTCTCCAGCATCGATGCGGCTGTTCCAAAGGCGACCATATGCGGTGCGGAGATGCTTGAAGAAATGATCAGGGGAAATCATCCCAAGGCACCTGTTTTCATAAAGCCAAACGGCGTCGTTGAAAGGGAATCCACGGAAATACTGTCATACGGTGATGATCTGGTGGCAAAGGTTGTCTCACATATCCGCGAACACGCCTGCGACAGGAAGATAGTCGGAACCCTTCCAAAGACGTTCTCCGTGTCAAGACGGACCCTTTCACGGCGCTTTGCAAAATATGTCGGGCATTCTCCCGCAATGGAGATCCGCAGGTCCCGCCTGAACCACGCCCAGCGCCTGCTGAAGAACACCAAGATGTCACTTACTGAAATCGCCTACACGTGCGGGTATACGGATCTGCCTCATATGTACCGGCACTTCCGCAAGGACCTTGCCGTTACGCCGAAGTCCTTGAGAAGCTCATGAGCTTTTATCCGGCGCGAACCGCCACATGATTCCCTCTCATTTCCAATTGAAGATCAGGGACATGTATTTGCCCGGATTGTCCCTGAGCCTCAGGTATGCGGAAGGAGCCTCTTCAAACGAGACCGTCTTTTCCGCTATGTCGTCAACGTTCAGCGCCCCATCCTTGATTCTTCCGATGACGGCAAGCCTGTCGGAGACGGTTCTGTCCGCGGGCTTCAGGATCAGCGCTCCCTCGACAGGAGGAATTAGATGATTTTCCTCGACGTACGTCGCCAGGTAGACAATGCGCGGCCAGAAACCGGCGTTCGTCCGTATTGCATCCGGTTTGTAGTCATAGTCGCCTTTCCTGGATGCCGGCTGCCTGAGAAGACCTGCCGCGAGCTTCACTCCCGCCTGCGATGAAGAAGCTTCGATGACGATGTCGACTCCTCCCGGAGAGTATGAAAGGATCTTCTCTGCAAGGTTGCCTGTCCTGGCGTTTATCGCGGCAAAAACTCCTAGTTTCCTGGATTTCTCAAGACGATATTCCTCCATGTCGCAGACAATCACCTTCACGCCATGCCATAACAGCCATCTTGCCGCGAGGATCCCGACAAGCCCCTGTCCTATCACGACTGCAGTCTCACCTCTTCCAGGAAATGCGATTGTCGCACCGCGCCAGGCGATGGCGGCAACTTCAACAGGAGTATATTGCCACGGATCAGATCCCGGCGGCAGTTTCAGCAGGGCGTCGTATCCGGTGACCTTGCAGTTGTGATGACTCGACTGACCTCCCCAGAGGCTCGCATATCCATCTATCCTGACGGGAGTTCTTCCTGTAACAAGATCTCCCTTGTCCCAGCCTTTGACATCCTTTCCCACCTCAACCACCTTTCCAACCCATGAGTAGCCCGGTATTACGGGGAATCTTCCCTTTGACTCCTTGGTCCCTGCGAATATCCTCAGTTCGGTACCGGGTGACACGAAAGAGTAAATTGTTTCAGTCAACACCTCGTCATCCCCGCATTTCGACAGATCGAAATCTTTCACTACCGCCTTGCCGGGTTCTTCAAAGACAATCGCCTTCATTTTATTCCTCATATCAATTCCTCTTATTTAAATTACCGTGATCACCATTTTAAATTCTTTATAGGTATAAGGCTGCCGTTGCCCGGAACAGTCCTGTTCTCATACATGTCATATCCTTCATACAGCAAAGGGCAGCTGAACACTTCGGCGTGCCCGTCGACTAAAACCACGTTGAGGACACGGCCGTGCATCAACTGGACATTCCTGTAATCCTGCCGGAACCACATGGTCGTCGCCTTCCCTTTCTCGGCAAACTCGATCATCTCCTCCGGCTTGGAGATGTTTTTAAGGGAGATCAGCGGAGCGTCGCTCCCAATATATGTGAAGAGTCCGTATTTCTTCGAGTTTGCCTGATATACATGGCTCGCATAAACGTTGTTCGTCTTCGTGCATTTGGCAATCTGCGGTATGCTTGAAGTACTGGATCCCGTAACTGCATTCTGATTTGAATAATTACCCACTTCGATCTGGGGCTGCCAGTCGTTCGATCCATTGGACATGTTCGACTGCAGCGGAAACACTTCGTTGTTGTCGCTCAGATAGGAGAAGAGCGCCATACCGCACTGCCTCAGGTTGGAAATGCAATTGCTGGCCACCGCAGCCTCCCTCGCCTGCTTCAGCGCCGGCAATAGCAGGGCTGCGAGAATTGCGATTATCGCAATCACCACTAGCAATTCAATCAGAGTAAAATACTTTGCTTGAATTGGCCTTCGTTTAAAGCACAAGGTGCTTTTCAACTTCGGCTGGCAGACCACAAGCAATTCAATAAGCGTAAATGGCGGATTGTATGCATCACGATCTTCCGTCTTCATGGTTTCATCCCCCTTTTCTATTTTTCCCCGCATGAACTCCCGCCGGAGATGCATTCATCCAATGCATGGCCCAATTGCTCCGCGGCTCCTTCAGTTTGAGGCTGGCTTTGCCGGAACTGCGGATGCCTTTTCCTTCACAATCTCTATTTTCGGTCCCATCAGATCCGCGGCCTTGTTCTTGTCGTCGCCCCAGTCGGAAGTCAGATATGCATTGACACACACATATGCTGCATCGTTCTTGATCTTCTCGTCCAAGTCGAATTTCCCCTTGATCACGATCGGCCCTCCCTTGGTGACCTCTACGGATCCGAAATGCGAAAGATATCCGCCCCATTTGTCCTTGCCGCTCCAGAACAGGTGCACAGGGAGCTTGTTAGCCTCCCAGTTCCTCGTGGTCTCCTTGAGATTCTTGGGCTCGATCCTGATTTCGAACTCCTTGCCGGGAGTGCAGGTCTTCGGACATACAAGCACGCACCAGTCGAAGTCAGTGCTTGCTGTAGAGGTCTCAGGAGCCGTGTTCTCCTTGGCCTTGTCCTCAGCCATGAGCATCCGGGATCCGCCGCACATGAATAGTACTGCCGTAAGCAGCATCAACGTCAAATTTGACCGACAATTAAATCCCATGCCTTCAAAAAATGAAATCGTGGCAATTAAGGCCGTTGGAAAGTTCCTGTCCTTATTGTTCTCGTCCTTCATGATTGCTTCCTCCTATTTTTTGTTGTTCTTGATTCCGTCCATCATTGCGCAGCTGGCGTCCGAGTATTATACAAAGGCATCACTGACTGGATCCACTGGCGCATCATTGAAGCGTAACCGCCTTTATAGCTGGGGTGGACGCCGTCAGAATCAGGCGCGTTTATTTCTTTTGGATGATCATGGAACCAGGCCCACAGATCAGGCCCCGGAAGCAGCTTATATTTCGTGTTTATCTGGTCGATGATCTGGTTGTACTGGATGATCGTCGGCGGGTGTCGGGCAGGCGCTTCAGTGTAAGGGACTTTCTGGATGATCGGCACTTTGCCGGCGGCCTGTAGTTTTTGCACCAGCGTTTCCATGTCCTTCTGGTATTTGGCGGGATCGTTTTCACCCGCCGCGTCATTGGTGCCGAACCCTATGGCCCAGTACTTGGTATCGGGAAAAGCGGCAAGGACTTGTTCGAGGTTGGGGAAGTTGGGATCGCTTCCCCGGACCATCTGACTGAGAGCCAAGCCGGGAATCCCTCCGTTCACCGTGGAAGGAGTATAGGCAGGCGCGTTGGCGGTGATGCTTTTGTCAAACGCCCCATCACCCCACCGGATAAAGGCAGCCCATGTGATGCTGTCGCCCAGGAACATCCAGGAATCATTGATTCCTCCTGACACGTCGTAGGCCTCCATCTCAAGAAGATGTATGTCGTCACCATTGCTCTTCGGGGAAGGCTTGGTGACATACAGGCGTATCCATTGCTGATCGGTGAAATCAACGGCATGCACCCTGTTCATGTAAAAATTCCCTGTAATCGCAAGGGCAGTGGTCCATTTCCCGTCAGAACCGTTCGTCGAATTGGCGGAGGTCTGTATCAGGTAATCTCCGGGAACATTCACACCTGAGTTGAAACGTGCCGCTTTCACATGATCGCACCAATTCACCAACACCCGCCTGGGACCGCTGCCCAGCTTCATGGCAATCCACAAGGGAGCCTTCTCACTGGCCGGACCTCCATTCCACTCCTTGTCCTCAAATTTGCCATCGTTCACGCGGTCTAGGTTGGCGGTGTTTCCGTTGGTATAAACAGGCTTGCCCAGGGATATCCTAGGGTTGGCCGTCATTTCGGCATGAACGCCGATTGATAGGAGTGTACCCGTACAAATGATAATGCCTGAGAGGAATGCTTTGTTGAAACAGGACATGTTTTCACCAGTATGTAAAGAAATAAGGATCAAACTCGTCTTCGATAGGCCTGTCCGCGTAGAAGGAGATCTTCTTGAGTTCAGGAGGCGCCTGGACATTGCTTTTCCTGATCTCCTTGGAAATGTCGGAAAAGAATCCCATTCCCTTGCTGCCGCTGCCGATCTTGAATGTTATCTTGTTCTCCCCCTTCTTCAGCGCGATCTTCACCTGGTATGCGTTGGACATGTTCTTGCCGTTTAGCGTCCTGAACACTTCCTTGCCGTTCACCCATATCACCATCCTCCAGTCGCAGCCGATCCTCAGCGTGGCTTCATGGTCGCTAGCGCTGTCCACAAGGTTGATAGCGTATGCCACGGCCTTGGATTCCAGATGGTACGCTGTCCCCAGATTCACATAACCGTTCTTGTCCGGATTCATCGTGGGGCGCCAGTCGAGGATTTTCCCTTCGGGTGTCGGGAAGCTTATGTTGGGATTGTTGTCGCCGGCAATGGCCATGTCCTCCGCGCTGAACTTGGTGTTCAGCATCTTCTCGCCATCGTCGTTGTCGAGCTTATAAGGGCCAAGGACGCTCCAGTTCTTGAGAGGGATAAACTGGGATCCGTTGTCCATGCAGAACGACAGCCGGTTTGCAATCCTTTCGGAAGGATTCGCACCCATGTTGCCGAGAAGCCTGGCAAGAAGCTGTTCCAAGCGGACGGCACTGAGATCCACGGCCTCCTTCCTGTCATTGTCTCCGGCTTGCGAAGATCGCAGGGACGCCGGCGAAATCTGGCAAAAGACCATTTCTCCCTTTCCGACAGCACTCTGTGCGACGAGTCCCCCAGCCAGCACAGTTGCGCCTGACGCCTGTCCGTCTTTCAGGAAAGAATCCATCTCCACGGGTTCGCGCCAACGCAGGATGTTTGGGCCGATCAGGCTGAACAGCCGGTTCGGTTCGGGAGAAACCTTCTGGTACTTGGCCTTGCTTGTCTTCAGGCCGAACTCCGAGAGTACCGCGGACGTCTGCGGCAGGAAGAATATCTTTCCGCCATTTGATGCAAAATCCTTTAGTACATTCTTCTGCTTCCCATCTGTTCCTCCTACGACAAGCAAGGTCTCTCCGGCATTTTCCCTGCCTGTGAACTCCACAGGTTCTACGCCAAGCTTTTTCAAAAGCGCGGCAGTTTCCGGACCGCCCGTGCAGACAAGGTTCCTCCTCGCCTCAGGAACTGCGGAATCCAAATATCCCAGTATATTGCCGGCAAGCCTGGTGGCGCACGGATCTGCGCCGACCCTTCCGGTGAAATCAAGAGATGAGAACAGGATCAGCCCCTTGCCGAGTCGCCATTCGAGAAGCGGCGAGTAATCAAGATCAAATTCGGCGGAAAGAAGAGGAGTGAACCCGACCGCACGCGGCGT
>CAZDNQ010000034.1:0-17366 GCA_964506605.1 uncultured Victivallis sp.
TTGCATCCCGTCGATGACAGGCTTCTTGTCGTGGAACTTGACCTTGATCTTGAGTTTCTTTGCTGCGCCTGTGCCTTCGATGCTGAAGTCGCTGATATAGCCTTCTTCCTTCAGTACCTGGGCGATTGCCGCCTTCATCTTGGAACACGGTATGCTTATCTCCTTGATCGAGCCCATGCCCGCATTCTTCAACTGTGAAAGCATATCTGAAATACTGTCCTGCATGCTCATGTTTTTTTATCCTTTTCCTTACCAGCTGGCCTTTGTGACACCGGGTATCTGTCCAGTAGTGGCCAATTCCCTGAAACAGATCCGGCAAAGTCTGAATTTGCCTATGAACGAACGCCTTCTTCCACAGCGTTCACAACGATGATAAGCCCTAGTGCTGAATTTCGGTTTCCGCTTTGATTCGGCTATTTGACTTTTCTTGGCCATTATTACAATATCTCCCGTTTATTTATGATGAGAAAGGCATTTCGAGCAGTTGCAGAAGGTCGAACGCCTCGTCATTTGTTTTTGCTGATGTCACAAACGTTACGTTAAGGCCGAGCTGTCTCTTCACCTTGTCAAGATCGACTTCAGGAAAGACTGTTATGTCGTTCAGACCGAAGTTGTAGTTGCCCGAACCGTCGAAGCCGGTCTTCGGGATGCCCCTGAAGTCCCTTACCCTGGGAAGCACGTTGTGCACGAGCCTGTCAAGAAAATCATACATCCTCTGTCCGCGCATCGTGACCATCACTCCGACCGGGACGTCCTTGCGCAGCTTGAAATTGGCGATGTTCTTCTTGGACTTTGTGATCATGCACTGCTGACCTGAGATGGCGGCGAAGTGCTCCTTCGCCTCGGTGAAGGCGTCCTTCTCCATCTTGGTCCCGATTCCAGAGGTGATTATGATCTTGCGGAGCCTTGGTACCTGCAGATCGTTCTTGTATCCGCGCTTCTTCTTCAGGGCGGGAACGACCACGTTCTTGTATGTTTCGTGCATGTTCGGCATTATTTTGTCCTCTTACGCCTTCTTTTCTTCTTTGTTTTTCCTGGTTTCCTTTTCGCCCTTGGTCTTCAACTTCACATTGGAGATATGCACTGACACGGCGCGTTCGATGAGCCCGCCCTTCGGATTGTCCGGAGTCTTCTTGACTGTCCTGCGTCCGATCTCCTGCTGTTTTTCCGGGGAAAGCCCGATCATTTCAAGCACTACCCTCTGGGTCTTCCTGATCACAGAGATGATCTTGCCCTGTTCACCCTTCCATTTTCCGGAAATGACTTCCACTATGTCGTTCTTCCTGACTGAATATTTGATCATATGACCTCCGGGGCGAGCGAGATTATTTTCATATACTTGTCGCGGAGCTCGCGGGCGACAGGTCCGAATATGCGCGTGCCGCGCGGATTATTGTCATCGTCAATTATAACTGCTGCGTTCCTGTCGAACCTCAGATATGAGCCGTCTTCGCGGCGTATCTTGGCGGAAGTCCTGACTATTACAGCCTTGACAACCTCGGCCTTCTTGACTGTGCCGTCCGGTATCGCCTCCTTGACGGTGGCGGTGACTATGTCGCCGAGGTGCGCAAAGCGCTTCCTCTGGCCCAGCACGGTTATGACCATCAGGCTCTTGGCGCCGGAATTGTCGGCCACATCCAATCTTGTCTGCATCTGAATCATAAGACGAAAATCTCCAAAAAATTATTATTCGGCCTTCTCGATTATTTCAAGGAGACGCCATCTCTTTGTCTTGCTCAGAGGCCTGGTTTCAACGATCCTGACAGTATCCCCTGTCTTCGCCTCCTCCTTCTCGTCATGGGCAACGTAGCGTTTCCTGGATTTCACGACTTTCTTGTAGAGCGGATGCGGAACACGCCTCTCGACTTCGACAACTATGCTCTTGGTCATGGCGTCGCTCACGACTGTTCCGACCCTCTGCTTCCTCTGTCCGCGCTTTTCAGTTTCCTGTTCCTGCGTCATTTTTTCTTCTCAATTTAAAAATATGTTTATTTCTTTTCAGTCTTCTTGTTCAGTTCACGGCTCCTCAGCTCGGTCTTGATGCGGGCTATGTCGCGCCTGATCATCGAGACCCTGGCGCTGTTCTGCAGCTGTCCGGTCTTCGCCTGCACACGGAGATTGAGCCTCTCGCGGAAAAGCTCGCTGATCTGGTGATCGAGCTCCTCTTTCGTCATCTGTCTTGCTTCTTTAGCTTTCATTATGGTTTCAACCGCCTTTTATATTAGTGGATGGCGCGCGTCAGGAACTTGCAGCGCAGCGTCAGTTTCGTGGATGCGAGATAGAGGGCCTCCCTTGCGAGAGTCTCGCCGCATCCGCTTATTTCAAAGAGAACTCTTCCGGGCTTGACCCTGGCGACCCAGCCTTCCGGATTTCCCTTGCCTTTTCCCATTCGTGTCTCAAGCGGCTTCTTGGTTATCGGCTTGTCGGGGAACATCCTTATCCAGACTTTCCCGCGACGGTTCAGGTGGCGGTTTATGGCGACACGTGCCGCCTCGATCTGGTTGTTGGTCAGATATGCGCGGTCAAGCGCCTGGAGCCCATATTCTCCGAAATCAAGCTTATTGCACTTCCTGGCAAGCCCCGCGTTACTCCCGCGCTGGACTTTTCTGTGCTTTACTCTTTTTGGCATCAACGGCATTGTTTGTCTCCTCTACTGCCTCTTTATGACAAATCCAGACTTTCACTCCGATTTTTCCGGACGTGGTGTGCGCCTCGGCAAATCCGTAATCAATGTTGGCGCGGAGGGTGTGCAGGGGCACCTTGCCCTCCTTGTACTGCTCCGTACGCGCAAGTTCAGCTCCGCCAAGACGTCCGGCGCACTGCACCTTGACGCCCAGGGCGCCGAGGTCCAGGGCTGTCTGGATCGCCTTCTTCATGGCCCTCTTGAAGCCGATACGGCGTTCAAGCTGGGCGCCTATGCTCTCTGCAACAAGCTGGGCGTTGAGCTCGGCCTGCTGAATTTCCTTGACATCTATGATGATATCCCTGGACGATACGAACCTGGATACCGCCGATTTGAGATTTTCAAGGTCGGCTCCCTTGGGCCCGATCAGAAGTCCGGGACGGGCCGTGTAGATGATGATGCGGATCCTGTTCGCCGACCTCTCGATCATTATCTTCGAAATGGCGGCGCTGTAATACTTTTTCTTTATGAAGTCCCTTATCTTGAGGTCTTCGTGCAGCCAGCTCCAGAAGTTCGCCTTCTTGGTAAACCAGCGGGAATCCCAGTTCTTGTTTACTGTTACCCTGAATCCTATAGGATTTACTTTTTGACCCACCTTATGCTTCCTTTCCTTAACCTTGCTTCTTTTCGTCAGTAAGCACTATTGTAAAATGACTCGTGCGCTTGCGGATCCTGCCGGCCATGCCTCTGGCCTTCGCCCTGAATCTCCTGAACATCGGACCCGGGCAGGCGGTAGCGGTCTTTATGTAGAGGGCGTCTCTCTTGAGATCTAGATTGTTTTCCGCGTTTGCTATCGCGGAACGGAGGGTCTGGGCGAAAAGGGCTGCCGATTTCTTGCGGGTGAGGTCGAGCATCGTGAGAGCTTCGACTGCAGGCTTGCCTCTAAGAAGATGTGCGACGTCGTTGGCCTTCTGAGGTGACACTCTCGCATATTTTGTTACTGCATGTATTTCCATTTTACAATCTTGACTTTCCTGTTATTTATTAACTCTACTCTTTCTTTCACTTTTCACCGATTGCCGCCGCCATTCCCGGCGCCAGTGAGCCGAAGTCGCCTTCAACTACTGCGGCCGCGCTTATGAACGGCCTTGCCGCAACAACCTTCAACTTTGCTGATCTACCGTCCTTCAGCATGACTTTCCAGATAAGTCCCGTGTTCACTCCGTTTGCAGTACCTGCGTCGAGCAGTACAACCTGAAGCTTGTCGTTCACAGAAAGTATTCTGCATCTGTCCGCCTTCTCCTTCGTTTCCGGAGGGGAGAGCATCGCGTTCAGCCTTTCGGCCTCCGCCTTCCATTCGCCGAGCTTGTGCTTGAGCCTGGCCTTGTCGGTGTCCGACATCCCGTCCTTCTCCAGGACTGAGTCCGCGAACTGCGAAAGCTCGACGGATTTCGATATCAGCACCTTCAGCTCCTTGCGGACATCTGAAAATGTTTCGAGAGATTTCAGCTCGTCTCCGCCTGCGTTCTTCACTTCCGAGTTCGCCATTGTCCCGGCGATGCTGGACTGAAGCCTGCGGTACTCCCTGAATATCTCATCGCATTTTGAAAGAACATCGGCTAGTTCCTTGCGCAGCATCGCATTTTCCTTGCGAGCCGCATCAAGTTCCGCCGCAGGACCGGCCTCCATGGCCGAAGCATCCTTTTTGGTTTCCGCCTTCCCTTCTACACCGTTCACAGACTCGATTTTTCCGTCGTCGGCAAGTAGCGGAGAAAACAGGGCATAAAAAATAACCGACAAAGTGCAAACTGACAAGCACCAATTCATAAAATATTTGAAAAATTTTAACATCCTGTCCGTCTCCAACCCTGTTTCAACGTGTCCTGGTCATCTGTAACAGCCTGATATCTAACGGGAAACGTCTAACATACAATTGCCGTGCCAGAATGCAAATATTTACGTGTTATTTCACGCCTTCACGTATTTTCCAGCAAGTTTCCTCAGGGCGGCAACCTGTTTTACAGACAATGTCTTCTTCGTGGAAAATTGTTTTTCAAGTGATTCGAAGAAGGACTTGTCGTTGAATGTCCTGAACCCTTTTTTCACAGGCTGTTCCCAGGCTGTCACCTTGGAGAGCGGTTCGAGAAGCGCCTGTATTTCGGCCGCGTCCACGGATGGCGCCGCTTCGGTCTTCCCGTCTGCGCCGGCGCCGCTTTCCTGCAGGGCAAGCTTCGTGGACAGCTCTTCAAATCCGGGTATCTGCTCCTTGTATTTTGAAGTAAGCTTCTTCACCGCATTGATCTGTTTCGGAGAGAGGTTCCTTCCGCCTTCAAGCTGCGACTGTATGGACGAGATGAATTTCTTGTCGTCGAACTTGCGTCCGCCTCTTCCTGCGCCCGGCTCCGCAGTCTTCACGCCTGCAAGGATCGAGATCGCCTCCTTGTATTTGCCCATGTCCTCCGCTGGGACGGCATCGGCGCCGGCTTCCGCGCCAGCCGCCGATATGCCCAGTTCCGTGGCGATTGCGTCGTATCCCTGGATCTGATCCTTGTACTGCGCCGCCATCTTGATAAGCGCGGACCACTGCCTCTCGGATATGCCGCCGTTCTTCTCGAACTGCGCCTTCACCGACTCGGCGAACTTCTTGTCGTCATAGGTCCTGCGCCCTTTCTTCTCCGGCTCCTTCCAGTTCTGCACGCCGTCGAATATCCGGACTAGCTTTTCAGCCTTCTCCTTCTCGGGGGCGCCTATCATCTTCGCCTCGCCGACCCATGTCGAGAAGCTTCCATAGAATTCCTCGAGCATTTTCTGCCACTGCACTTCGCCTTCCTCGATCTTGTCGAGCTTGAGCTCCATTTCAGCAGTGAACCCTATCTGGAAGAGATCTCCCATGTTCGCCACAAGGAAGTCGTTGACCCTGAATCCGAGTTCGGTCGGGATCAGTTTCCCTTTCAGCTTGTCTACATATTTCCTCTGCTGGATTGTATTCACGATTGTCGCATATGTCGAAGGTCTTCCGATGCCGTTCGATTCGAGCGCCTTGATAAGCATGGATTCCGAATAGCGGGGAGGAGGCTCCGTGAACTTCTGCTCTGATTTCGCGTCGAGAAGATGGACTTTCTGGTCCTTTGCAAGTTCCGAAAGGGAGGCGGTGGTCATGAATTCATCTTCCTCGCCGGAATCTGTCTTGTCATCCTTGTCCTTGTCTAGGAAATCATAGATCTTGAGAAATCCCTGGAACACTGTCTCCGTCGCCGTGGTGCGGAATGTGAAGATGCGGCCGTCTGCGCCGTTAACCGCCGTGTCGACAGTTGTCAGCTTCTGTTCTGCGGGCCTCATCTGGCTTGCGACAAAACGCTTCCATATCAATGTGTAGAGCTTGAGCTGGTCGGGTGAAAGGAAGGGCTCCATGTCCTTCGGAGTGCGGTTTACATCGGTCGGCCTTATCGCCTCATGCGCCTCCTGCGCCCTGCCTGCGTTCTTGTAGAAATTAGGTGTGTCTGGAAGATATTCCGCGCCTATGTTCGAAGTGATATATCCGCGGCATGCCTCCTGCGCCTCCTTTGCGATCGTGAATGAATCGGTCCTCATGTATGTGATGAGACCTGCCGGACCGGAACTGCCCAGATCAACACCTTCATACAGGTCCTGCGCGACGCGCATCGTGTGGCTTGCCGAGAACCTCAGCGCGGGACCCGCCGCCTGCTGGAGCGTACTTGTTATGAATGGAGGAGGGGCGTAGCGCTTCTTCGGCTTGATCTCGTTGTTCGCGATCTTGTATTCGCTGGCGGAGCGTATGGATTCCAGCGCCCTGTTCGATTCGTCGCCAGTGCCGACCACCGCCTTCTTTCCGTCGATCTGGTAGAGGCGCGCCTGATATTTCTTCCCGCTGCCCTGCGGATCGACTTCCAGGCTTATCATGAGGTTCCAGTATTCCTGCGGCTTGAACGCCAGTATCTCCCGCTCCTTCTCGCAGACGATCCTCAGCGCCACCGACTGCACCCTTCCCGCGCTGATGCCGCGCTCTATCTTGGACCATAGTATCTCGCTCACCTTGTATCCGACAAGCCTGTCGAGGATCCTCCGCGCCTGCTGGGAGTCGACGACATCCATGTTTATTTCGGCCGGATGCTGGAATGCGCTGTTGACGGCGCTCTTCGTGATCTCATGGAATACGACGCGGCTGAATGCGGCCTTTGTGGACTTCTGCAGCGCCTCCTTCACATGCCAGGCGATCGCCTCCCCTTCGCGGTCCGGATCGGACGCAAGATAAATATGGCTTGCATCCTTTGACGCGGACTTGAGATCCTGAATCACCTTCTTCTTGGTCTCCTGGTATATGGGGGTGAATCCGTTCTTTATATCCACACCGAGGGTGCGTTCGGGAAGATCCCTTACATGTCCCATGGAGGCGGTGACGTAATATTCTCCACCCAGTATCCGGCTTATCGTGCGGGCCTTCGCCGGGGATTCCACTATGACAACTTTCTTTTCTGCAGACATGTTTTGATCTTCCAGGATTATTTGTTTCTGCCGCAATTGAAAGATGACGCCATTTCCGTCATCTCCTTAGTGTAAACCGCTTCCCTGGCAGCTGGGAAACAAGTTTTTTCATTTCCATTTTCATCAAAAGGGAGAGTAGCCTGCCGGTGCCAATACCGGTCTCGGCGACAATGGAATCAGCGCTTGCATCTCCATTTTTCAAAAGGGCGATTATTCTGCATTCATCTTCGTCAAGTTTCAAGCCGGCGAAGCCGGTTTCATCCTTAACGCCTTTGTCATCAATAACTTTAAGATTTGACGCTGGTGAGAACTCAGGAAGGAACTCGAACTCCTCCATGATGTCCTCAAAGTTCTCCGTCAGCTTCGCCCCCTGCCGGATCAGCGAGTTGCAGCCGCGCGCCTGCGGATTGTCCGCCTGGCCCGGGACGGCGAAGACAAGCCGGTTCTGTTCAAGTGCGAACTTCGCAGTTATGAGCGCGCCGCTGGTGGTGCCGGCCTCGATTACAAGGACGCCTCTCGAAAGCCCGGAGATGATCCTGTTCCGCATGGGGAATGAACGCCTGTTCGGAGCGAACTCCATCGGGAACTCGCTTATTACGGCTCCGCCGGTCTCGATTATGCTTTTCGCCAGCGGGATATGGTCCTGCGGGAAGATCCTTGCAAGCCCGCCGCCGAGGACAGCGATCGTTTTACCGCCTGAATCTACAACGGTCTTATGCGCGACCGCGTCCGTCCCATACGCAAGGCCGGACACTACCATCCATCCGGCATATGCGGCGGAACGCGAGAGATGCTCCGCCATCGATCTGCCGTAGTTGGTGATCCTTCTGGAGCCCACGATACCGAGCATAGGCTCGCCGCCGGATGGAAGTTTTCCTCGGACATAGAGGCATAATGGAGCGTCATGGACTTCCTTCAGCTGGGCTGGGTATTTGTCGCTGTCGAGGGTTATGATGTCGACGCCGGCCTTTTCCGCTAGTTTCATCTCTGATTCGAAGTCGCAGCTGCTTTTCCAGCCGGCGATTGCGTCGGCAAGAGTGTCGCCGATCCCGTTGACAGACTTCAGTGCGTCTTTTGGCGCCTCCAGTATATGCCTGACAGATCCGAAGTTTTCACGGAGAGTCCGAACCCTCGCAGGACCAATTCCACTTATCAGGTTCAGTATAATGTATGCTTCCCTGTCAGTCATCGTCCCCCCTTGTATTCCTCTTCATTGAAGTCCAATTGGAAAAAGAAAATTACTTTAGTGTAATGAGGTGGGGTTTCAAAAACAGATTGGCAAATATCCTGGAAATAAATTACAGCAGGATTATTTGTCGAGGGCCTTCCTGATCTTGTCCAGGTCGGCTTTCATGACGTAGTTGATTATGTTTGTCCAGACCGGATGGAATCCGTATCCGCCATCTGTCATCTCCTTGATGGCGTCCTCCCTCGTCCAGCCCTGTTCGATGATGCGGAACATGCAGTTCATCACGCCGGTCCTGTCGGCTCCATGCTGGCAGTGCACCAGGAAGGGGCCGTTCTCCTTCTTGCGGACAATCTTCAGGAATTTTACGACGTCCTCGTCCTCGATGTGCCAGGTGTTGACATCCAGTTCCTCGTTGAGAAGTTTTGTACCGCCCAGTTCGTCCTTGTCGGAATGGAAGTTCCTAAGGTTGATGACGGTCTTTATGCCCATCTTCTCAATGTTCTTCATGCCTTCGTCGGTCGGCTGTGCGCTGCGGTATAGAGTGTCGGTGACCTTGTGCAGGTTTGGTACTCCGTCCAGCTTCACCGGCACCGCCCATTTCTCCGGTCTGTCCGCGCTGAAGATTATTAGGGAAGCCATTAGAACTAAACAAAATAGGATTGGCTTCTTCATGGGAGTGCCTTTCATAGAGAATCCATCTGCAGAACTTGAGTTCTGCAGATGGATTTTATAGAACTCGAGACTTCTTCATCGCGGCGATTACGACCTCGCGGTTCTTCGCGCTGATAGGGCACATGGGGAGCCTGAACTCCTCCTTGATCATGCCTTTGATCGCCATTGCGGTCTTGATCGGGATCGGATTCGCCTCGACGAACATGTCCCTGAAGAGGGGGTAATACTTCATGTGGAGCTTCGTCGCCCTGGCGGTGTCGCCGGATGCGAACGCATCGACCATCTCCTTTAACTCTGCCGGTATCAGGTTTGAGACCACGCTGATGATGCCGGTGGCGCCGACGGCCATCATGGGGATGGTCAGGGAGTCGTCACCGCTCAGTACGGTTATGTCGCAGACATCCAGTATCGCGCTCACCCTTTCAACGCTTCCGCCGGCTTCCTTCACGGCGACAATGTTCCTGTTCTTCGAGAGTCGAGCGACCGTCTCGACGGGGATTGGAATCCCGCAGCGTCCGGGGACGTTGTAGAGAACTACAGGAAGCCCGCACTTGTCGGCAACGGCGCTGAAATGGCGGTAGAGGCCTTCCGGGGTAGGTTTGTTGTAATAAGGAGTTACCTGGAGGGTTGCGTCGGCTCCGGCCTTCTTCGCCTCCTTGGTAAGGTAGATCGCCTCGTCGGTCGAGTTTGCGCCTGTCCCGGCTATGATACTGCATCTGCCATTGGCGGCGTCTATGACCTTCTCAATGACCTTGATATGCTCCTCGTAGGAGAGGGAGGGGGACTCGCCGGTCGTTCCTACAGGGACAATTCCGTCCACCCCGGCCTTTATCTGGAATTCCACCAGCTGTGCGAGCTTCTTGAAATCGACCTTTCCGCCTGAAAACGGCGTTACTATCGCGGTATATACACCTTTGAGTTCCATATGATCCACCTTTCATTAAAAGAATCGAATGTTCTGACAGGATAACGGGATTTACAGGATTAAATTAATAATTTAATGCGAACACGGCATTTCATAAATTCGTAATATCCAGTCAATCCTGTTATCCGGTCTATATAATAATATTCCCTGAGAAAACCTCGACGGCCGGTCCGGTGAGGAATGCCGTCCGAGGGGTTGATAAAATATTCTCAGATTTGCAGAAATCAACCTTCAGGCTGTCTCCTTCGTTCGTCAGGAACTCAAATGGTGCTTTTCGCCCCAGGCAGGAAAAGAGGGTTGCGGCAGAGGCGGTGATCCCTGTTCCGCAGGCGGAAGTCTCCCCTTCCACGCCACGTTCATATGTGCGTATGCGGACCGGGCCTCCGCCGCTTGGAACCGAGATGAAATTGACGTTTGTCCCGGCCGGTGCGAATTTCCTGTGATATCGGTATTTCCTGCCAAGCCCCAAAACATCGGTCTTGCCGATATCTTTTACAGGAATGACCAGGTGTGGGACGCCCGTGTTTCCGAAATACATCTTCAGGCCGTCAATCAGGATTTCCGCGAAAGGAACTTTTATGGGAATCTTAACTCGGACCTGGCCATCTCCGGCGATTTTCGCATCAAGGATTCCTGAATCAGTCTGGATGCTGACGTCTTTGCCTGCATTGAGCCTTTCATGGCAGAATAGGCCGGCGCAGCGCAGTCCATTCCCGCACATTCCAGCCCGGGAACCATCGCTGTTGAAGAAATCCATCCTGAAAGGGGCGCCGCCCTTCTTTTGCTTTGAAAGGAGGATAAGTCCGTCCGCGCCAACGCCGCGGTTGCGCGAGCAGATTCCGACTATGGCCCGGCTGGTGCGTGGAAATTTTCTTCCGGGATCGGATATGACAATGAAATCATTTCCGGCACCATGCATCTTTGTAAATTCAAATTTCATTTAAGCTGCCCACGGATGACACAGATATAAAAAAATATTAAACATCTTATAGAGTTAAATCTGAAAATCTCAAAATCAATCACTAAATCTCTAAATCACAAAATCGCCCAATCGCCAAACCATCTCAATCACCAAATCATCTCAATATTCCCTGCTGTCCCCAGTAGAAGATTCCGGCTGTGGCCCCGTTGAGAAGTGTCACCAGCGTTGCGGCGAGGAGCGCCTTGGGGCCGAACTTGGTCATGACCGGAAGCTGGTTTGGTGCGAGAACACCGGTTCCGCCGATGAAAATGGCCATTGAAGCGACATGTGTGAATCCGCAGAGGGCATAGCTTGCGATCAGGAGCGTCCGCGGGTCACCGCCAGCGGCTGCGAAGTTCGCAAGGTCGAGGTAGGCGGGGATTTCCGTGAGGACTATCCTGGTTCCGAGCATGTGCGATATCGCGCCCACGTCATCGTAGCGTATACCCATCAGGAATGTGAAAGGCTGGAAAAGCCAGGAGAGCATGTCGATGAGCGTGACGGGGTTTGTGCATCCGGCCTTGATCTGTACATACGTGATCAGGCCTTCCGCTATTCCGAGCAGGCCGACGAACGCGATGAGCGTTATGCCTACGCCTGCTGCAAGCTTGGCGCCGTTCGTAGCGCCATTGATGATCGCTTCAATCCAGTTCGTGTCAGGATCCTCGTAGATCTTGCATTCTGACACGTTGACAGTCTCAGGTGTGCCGGTTTCCGGGATCATCAGTTTTGTTATTATGAAGGTGGCGGGGACTGAAAGCAGCGACGCGCTCATGAGGTGTCCAGCTATCAGCGGGAACTCCTTGTTCAGGAATGACACGTAGACTGCGAGGACGCTGGACGCGACCGTGGCCATCCCTGCGACAATGATGGTGAACAGTTCGGAGCGTGTCATCTTCGCAAGGTACGGCCTGATTGTGAGGGAAGCCTCGATGCCTACGAATATGTTTGCGGATGTCGAGAGGGATTCGGCGGCGCTGGTCCTCATCGTACGGGAGAAGAGGTGTGCGAACGCCTTAATGAGTATCTGCATGAAGCCGGTGTAATAAAGTAACGAGATAATGCTGGAGAAGACAATTATGAAAGGCAGGACCTGGAACGCCAATATGAATCCTGTGGTCTCATTTGCCTGGCCAAGCTTTCCGAAGACGAAAGTTATCCCCTGCCGCGACTGTTCGATGAGCCTGTTGAACATGTCGCTGAAAAGCACGAACAGTTCCCGTGTGCCGGGTATGGAGCTGCTTATGAGTTTTTCCGGGGCGCAGAATACGAGGAATGCGAACAGCAGCTGGAGGATTACGCCTCCGATGACCGGGCGCCAGCAAATCTTTCTGCGTGAATCGCTGAGAATCCACGCGAACGCCAGGAAGCAGACGAAGCCCGCCACACTTATAAGATTATACTGCAAGAGCTATTCCAGTTTGCGTATTCCGCAGCAGAGAGACATTACTCTTTCTTCTCTTCCTGGAACATGTTCCCGTATTCCTGGGCAATCTTATCGATGTTGTCAGGGGTGATGAGGATGTATCTCTTGTCGAAGGCGGCCTTCACGTCGGTCGGAGCGGCCTCATCCGTGAACTTCGCTTTAGGATTCACTGCGACTATGGCGGCGACGATTCCAGACTGAACTGCGGACTTGAGATTGTGGTATGCGCCGTTTATGAGGGCCATCTTCGGGCGTTTCTCAGGATCCATTGTCCATATCTGCAGATTTTCCACATCGTTGGGAAGTCCGATGAAAGAGACAACGAGGTTGCAGTCCTGGTATTTCGCCATGAGATCGTTGAAGCTCTGGGCGGTCATCATTTCCTGCAGCGGAATCATATCCATTTCCTCGGGCTTGGGCTGCGGACGTCCTTCCGGCCATGCGATGGCGGGTGTTTCGGTGATTGCGACAGTGGCTTTGCCGCCAAGTCCCTGCTTGAAGGCGTCGAGGAGCATCGGTGTGCGGGTGTCATTCTGCCTTGGCTTGTCGGTGATGAGGAGGATTTTCGCGCCGGGGATCTTGTCGGCGATATATTTGCCAAGCGTCACGTAGCTGGATTTCGTGTAGGTGAACTCGTTCTGGATAATCTTCTGGGTTCCCTGGTCGCCAAGGACGCCGGTCCTCATCAGGATTACGACCGCGCAGATTATCACGAGCGCCATCAGGCCGACCGCAGCGGGTTTCGCTATGGCGACCGTTTCCTGCTTCTTTGCGCAAATTATCATGCCGATAAGCGATAAAACCATCACGACTACGGCAATGATACCTACAATACCTAAATTCGAAATCAACTGAACCATATTGTGCCTCCAATATAAATTTTCAAACTACATATTCGTTATTATATCTTGCAGAACTGACTATGACAAACTCAATAAATAAGAAATTTGAAGAAAACTCAGAGGAGAGACTATGGCTACGCCGTCGGTATTTATGCGCCGGATGTGTAATTCCATTACATCATTCCAGACAGAAAAGCAGCTCCAGAAGCATGTTCCCGGTGATTTCCAGGCTTACCGGGGATATCTTGTCGATAGTGTCCCCGGCAGTATGCCAGTACCGATTGTTTTCACCATATTCGAAGTCAATGATGTCGATGGCGGGAATTCCGAGTTCGAGGAAAGGGACATGGTCATCGAGCATTGCGGTCTTTCCACTGGTGAAAAACGCCTTCCAGCCGCGCCTGTCGGCTATAGCGAGGGCTTTTGCTGACAGTTCCGGTGTAGAATTGGACGGGATCGATATGCGGAGATCCTTGTCACCCACCATGTCCATCAGTATCATGGACTTGCAGTCAGGGATGATTCCTTTTTCCTTCATCCTGGATGCGAATCTCCGGCTTCCCGCAAGCCCGTCCTTTCCGGAATAGCTTATCAGGCATTCTTCGCCGTCGAAGAAGACGAATATCAGCGTGAATGGAGGCTTGTCTGCCGAATTCTTGATGGATTTAATGGCGGACAGGAGCAGGCCGCTGCTTGAAGCCCCGTCGTTTGCGCCGGCGAATTCAGGCACGGTTTCAAGTTTCTTTGAATCATAATGGCTTCCGATCACTATGAAACGTCTGCTTTTTCCCGGTATGGTGGTGGAGATGTTCCTGTAGACCGTTTCAGTTCCGGCGCCATTCAAATCCTTCCACTCGTCCACTTCGGATTCCAGCCCTATTGTTGAAATTGCCTTCTGGATATGGGCGGCGGCCTTTTTAGCCCCTTCGGAGCCGCTTGGTTTCGGTCCTAATGCATAGATTTCCGAAACGTAGCGGAATGCATCCTCGCCCTTGAGTTGTGGAGCTGCTGAAGGCTTTCCAGAGCAGGATGACAAGAAGGCGCAGAGGGAGAAAAACAGAAGCCCCTTATGTAGCGGCTGTCTCATCTGCCCTTGTCCAGATGAACTCCCTGTCTCAGGAACGTGGGTATGTCGAGATCCTGTGAGGCGTAAATGTTCCTGGATGTGTTCGAGAATATACCCTTTGAAACCGGGAGAAGGGGCAGTTCAGGCTGATCTGACGGCGTCTGTTCCGCAAAGTCCTGCGATTCGGCGGACTCCTCGGCTACGGACGTTTCCGGCAGCATCTCGTATCTTACCGCAACCAATGTCATCTGTATGAATCCGGAATAAATCTGGTCGGTATTTGCGCCTACTATGAGCTTTGTCTCAGGCGCTATGTGGCGCTGGACGGCCTCAAGTGCATGGCGCATCTCCCCGATATTGAGTTCGGGGCCGCCGGTCAGGGACAGAATGACGGCATTTGCCCCGCGGAGATTTTCAATTCCTCCCAGGAGAGGGGACACCATGAGCCTTTCGAGCGCGGCATGGCAGAAATTTTCACCTTCGGCCCTTTCGGCCGTGCCAAGACCGATGCAGCAGGATGTCTTGCGCTTCTGGAGGAGGTTCCTGAAATCGGACAAATCGGCTGAAAGCATATTCCTGCACCGGATGATTTCTGCGATTCCGAGGATTGCCCTTGCAATCTCGATATCCGATTTCCTAAATGCCTCTTCGGCGGCGGTATGCGCCGGAATAGATGAATAAAGTATGTCGTTGGGTATCGCTATCACCACGTCCGCGTCAGGCAGGAGCATCTTGATTCCCGCCTCGGCCACTTCGCGCTTGCTGTGCCCCTCGAAGGAGAAAGGAGACGTGATTATGAAGATCGAAGGTATGCCCATCTTTTTTGCGGTCCTCGCAATGCTGGAACAACCTGCTGTCGCAGTCCCGCCTCCCATCCCGCCGGTTACGATGAGCAGCGATGAGTCCTTTATGAATTCGTTGATCACGTTCCTGGAGTGGTGTGCGAAGGCGCGCTCGCCTTTAATCACATTTCCGCCGCAGCCCATGCCCTGTGTCCATTCGAAGCCCACAGGGAAACAGTGCGGAATGGCGGAGTGTTCGACGGATGCCTTGTCGGTGTCGGCGACTCCGATTGACAGCCATGAAGAGGCGCTCATCAGGGAAAGCTCCCTGATGATCTTCGAGCCTGCGTTCCCAAGCCCGAGAATCGTCGCCTTTGCCGTGATGTCTGTTTTGTCTTCCGCCATTTTTCCGACTTCTGTTATATCATGATGAACAGGCAATAGCCCTAGAACTTGATTGCGTCCCTGAGCCATTTCATGGTCTCGCGGGATGCCGATATCAGTTTCCTGTCGATGTTTTTTATCACTTCCGGACCGGCCTTCCTGATCTGCCTGTCGCGTTCACCGTGCTTGAGGAGTCCGAATACCATTCCGTAGCGCGGCGATTTCAGATTTGTCACTGCGCCGCTCAGTTCGATCGGATTGCCGACACGCACCGGCATTTCAAAGACGGAACCTGCGATATCCCTTACCTGGTGGAGCAGGGCGCCGCCGCCGGTTAGTACGATTCCGCGGTCGATAAACGGGATCATCCTCGTGGACTGGAGCTGGGAAAGTATGAGGTTGAAAAGCTCCCTCAGCCTTAGATCGACTATCTTCTCTATTGTCACCATGGGAATCTTGCGTGTGGATCCGATGTTGCCCTCAATTTCTATGAACGACTGGCCGTTCTCCCTTTTGGAATGCAGGGAGTTGTTGAGGAGCATCTTCCTGAAGAGCGAAATATTGTTTATGTCCAGCCCGATTGAAAGATCGTTGGCCAGATGGTCGCATCCGACCGCGATGACGCCGCTGGCGTGGGCTCCGGAATCATGGAACAGCATGTATTCGGTGGTGCCGGCTCCCATGTCGATCAGAAGCACGCCGTTCTTGAGCTCGTCGTCGGTCAATACTCCGGAAGCTGCCGCGATTGTGCTGAATACCGGGACGGATGTGTCATACCCGAGTTCACGGAACGGGGCCTGGAAGTTCTCTACGCAGTTGCGGTTTCCGTAGATGATGTGCGCGAACGCCTCGAGCTTGTCGGCTATCTGCCCTTCGGGATCTGCGATCCTCCTCAATCCGTCTATGACGAAATTTCCATCTATGGAGTTGAGGATCACGCATTCCGGAGGTATGCCGACCATTGTAGCGTTCTTGAGCGCCTCGACCATGTGGTCCGGCGTGACCTTCCTGCTGTCCCCTGTGATGATCACGTGCCCGGAACCGCGCATCGAACGAATATGGCTTCCTGTGATTGCAATGTAGAGGTTGCTGCTGTCGACCTCGGTGTCCGCGGAATACTCCGCCTTCTCGATCGCCTCGTCAAGCGCGCGCGTAACCTTGTCCATGTCGATGATCTCGCCCTTGCATACGGCGCCGCCTTCGACAGGCTTCTCGCCGTGCGCCAGGACCGACAGATGGCCCTGCTGGTTGGCTTCGCCTATCAGCACGCATATTTTGGACGTGCCTATCTCAACTGCAGTTATTATGTGGCGGTTCCTGAACATCTTCTGCCTTATGGAAAACGGATGGCTTGGCGATCCTGTTTTCTACTTTCTAAATTCTACTTTCTACTTTTCGAGTATCCAGTTTCAAATTACAGAATTTATCTTCACAATCACATTCTTTCAACGACTGATTTTGCGAATTCCGAACAGGAGACCTCCTTCGCGCCTTTCATGAGGCGCGCGAAATCATATGTGACTACCTTGTCGGATATCGCCGTCTCGGTCCCGCGGATTATCATGTCGGCGGCCTCGTTCCAGCCGATGTGCCTCAGGAGCATCTCGCCTGAAAGCGCAAGGGACGAAGGATTGACCTTGTCAAGTCCGGCATACTTCGGAGCGGTACCGTGGGTGGCTTCGAATATTGCGTGTCCGGTTTCGTAGTTTATGTTTGCGCCGGGGGCGATTCCGATTCCACCCACACATGCTGCAAGTGCATCTGAAATGTAGTCGCCGTTCAGGTTCATGGTCGCAATCACATCATATTCGTCGGGCCTTGTCAGAAGCTGCTGGAGGAACGCGTCGCAGATGCAGTCCTTCACCAGGAACTTGCCGGCCGGCGCCTTCCAGTTGCACTCTGAAGCGACTGCGGCGACATCTGAAAACTCCTTTTTGACAAGCTCGTATCCCCAGTCCTTGAACGCGCCTTCCGTGAACTTCATAATGTTGCC
>CAZDNQ010000035.1:0-17154 GCA_964506605.1 uncultured Victivallis sp.
CACCTTTCTGATAGTTGATGGCGCGCATCGTACCGGTAGGCTGTTCCGATTTCTCGAAAATCGAATCCGGGCCGGTGCTGACCTCTATTACGTTGTAACCGAATTCACTCACAAGAGGAAGATCGTTCAGGGACCAGGCGAACATGCATGGTCCGGAAAGGAATACCGGCTGCTCTCCGGCACAGAAATAACCGTCACGTATGGAAAGACGTTTGCTAAAATCCAGCCGAGGCAGCTTTTTGAAGGCTTTCTCAGGGGACTTGGTAATCATTTCAAGTTCCTCCTTGGTCTGATTGAAGCACTTCTCGGCCCATTCCAGGTTAAACTGGATTACATCAAGCCATTTCAGGTTAAGATGCTGTTTGCTTTCTCTTTCAAGGAGACGGAATGCCAGGATACCGAGACGAGGATATGTCGTATCCGCACCAGCGGCTTTCGCCTTCTGCTCAAGCTTCTCCAACTCCTCTCGCCATGCAGTAAACTTGTCCACTTTCTCCTTTACACTGGACATGTTAATCCATTTGGCTGCAGTTCCAGCTTGACTTGCCTGCTTGACATCATTCTCGGAAAGAGTTATTTGGGCAAGCTCCTTGCCGGAACTGTCCTTGAGAATACCATCAGGAAGGTAAAGCCCATTGGTCAGGCTCTCTGTCTCCCACACCGCTTCTCCACGATGGATTCCGCGCTTCAGATCAACTTCAACGGTTTTTGGAAAAACCTCCCCGGTGTCGATGTTCCGCAGATTGATTGTCACGCCGCCCTTTCCTCCGTCCGAGACACATGTATAGGTAAATTTGACACATGCCGGCTTGCCAAAATATTCTTTTTCAAGAGGTGAAATAGCCAGTTCAAATTTTTCCGTCTCATCCTGAAGTTTTTTTGGCCAGTCGCAGACAAACTTCGCTCCGAAACATGCACCGTGATCTTTCATATTCTTAGCAGGTACGAAAATAATTTCACCACCGAGCGTGATCGTGTTTACTCCGATGCCGCGGCCGTGGTTGAATCTCTCTCCATCTAGGCCCTTGGGAGGAGAGATCTTATAATTCAGCGAGAGATCCTGGAGAAGAAGCTTGTCGGGATTGTCCTTCGCGGTATCGGGCGCCCAGGGAAAAGTCGCCTTGAACGCAGTTGAACCTCTAGCAGGATAGTTGCCAAAATAACCGTAACCTATGCGTCCTTTGTTCCAGTTTTCATCGGTGTTAAATTCAGGATACAAGGGACAATAGAACACATTTCTGTCCTTGATGTATTTCGGATAAAGCGTCGACTTGAGGCCTCCTGCCGCAGTGCCTGGATCATATGGTGAATCAAGAGCATGTCCCGGAGGCAGTTCTCCTCCGTTGTCCGCCGAGTAAAGCATGATTGCCTGATGAAGTAGCTTCAGGTTTGCGGCACATGCATCAAGGTCCTTTGAGAGCCCATTATCTTTCTTGCCATCTACTGTTTCCTTGACAACTGCAGGCTTCTGCTCAGCCGCAATTACAGCAAAGCATATGCAAATTAGCACAAGAATTGCCGATAACTTGGAAAATCTTAACATCTGAGCCCATCTGAAAGAAACTGGAATTGCAAATTTTAATATCATGAATATTCCTCCATTATTGAATATCCTGTCTATTTTCTTGTCAGCGTCCAGAAGGCCGAATTGTACCACCTCCGTACCATCAGCATTGGGACCGCATTTCCCGGATCTGAAAATCCTTCCGCATGCCCGTCAGCATAAAAGACATTGTAGTATCTGACATGCGCCGGATAAAGAGTCCCCCCCACTCCTAGGTTGGGTGAACCTATATCGCAGGAATTGTCCGAAAGCAGACCATAACGACCTGCTACGAATTTATCTATTTTGGACACCTGTATTGGCCAGCTCACGCATATGTGGTCATTGTAATTATATGAGGATACGAGGTAATTGCAACCGCCAAAATTAGGTTGCTGATACTTGAAAAAGCCAAGTCCGTAATCAAACCCTTGTGTTTTCGCCAGCGTATTTATGCTTTTGATCTGATCTGTGGGACAGTAGTAAATGTCCGGAGATATTTTATATAGATTCCATAATCTCATAATACCATAGAAGTTGGCGACTCCTCCGCTAATTAAAATGTAATTTCCTGCGGCGGTAGGTCCCCAGTTCGGAAGTATGTTACCACCAGGAGGGGGCGCATAGTCGTCAAAGTCGGTGCTATATTCCAATATCGCAAATCCTATGTTGTGCTGGTTGCTGAGACAGGCTGCCCTGCGCCCCATCTCCTTCGCAGTCTGAAGGGCAGGAAGCAACATGGCGGCAAGAATTGCGATTATCGCAATCACTATAAGAAGCTCTATCAAGGTAAAATTCCTGCACTTAGAACCGACTATGAAACTGAAAGGATATACCTTTATGTTATTTTTCATATTGCCTCTCAGCCTTTCGCTAAGAACCTTCAGTCGCATTGTATTCTTGTATACATTTAACTTTTGCTACTTAATTTTCAAGTCGTTACCATTATTTCATTGGCAAAATTTCTCCTTATGGAGGAAAGCATGGCGACGGAGGATAAAATCCAGGAAATATCATTGCAGGAACTGACATCAGTTGCATATCGAAACCGGTATTACTGCTTGTCCTTGCGTAGCCGAATCCCTAGCATGACGGGAATGGGGCGCAGGTAGGAGCCACCGCAAGGACTGTTGACCGCATGCAGGTGGCCTTTCGTGTCGACCAGCATAACGGAACTGCCGCCGCCGTCGAAGTTCACAGCATCGGAACAGCCGTGTTCGAGCATCACTGCTGCTGCCTCGCGCAAAGTGAGACCTTCACTGACTCCATTCTGCTTGCCGTCAGCCACGGCTAGCAGAAGATAACGCCCCTCCTTGTCAGTCCCCGCCAGCGTCCGCGGGTATGGAGTCTTGTCATCGTCTGTTGCTATCTTACCGTCGCGCAGCAGAGGTCCTTCCCAATCGGCCACGGCCTGCTGCGGAACGTCGTTGGAAGCCGGGTGACCGACGTGGGTCCTGCCCACGGCATCGAGCCACAGTGGAGTGCGAATATCCTGCCCGGGATTGCGAAGAACTCCATCGCTGACGGCCAAGCCAAACAGGCGAACGGTTTTACCGGCGTACCATCCCTTTTTCTTTTCGGCTTCCGGCGCATCCAGCAGATGCCAGAACGCATTGGCATTGACCGCGGCAATGGCGCCATTTTGAGTTGCAAGCGCAACAGGGGGCTGCAGTGTAGCCATGGCCGAACCTGCACCATCGGGATCGTCGCTCACAAATGTCGCGACCTCGTAGGTGCGATTCGAGAGATCGACACGCAGGAAGTACAAACGCACGGGACGGGGAGTTTTCCACACCTCCTCCCAATAAAGTACCGGTCCGACAATCTTGTCTTCCGCTTTTGGTGGACCAGAAATGACGTGGACACCATTCTCGCTAGTTTTCGCCGCACCAGGTTTCTCCGCAGTGTAGGCGGCCAGAAGTGTCAGCATCAAAATCATCGTGCAAGAACAGGCCAATACACAAGCAATGGCAACCCTACACCAACTGTTTTTTCCAGCTATCATGATTTTTCCCTTTCCTCATTATCCAAAATACTTGATGGACGGGTATGCAAGGGACTTCTATTCTTTAGCAAAAGCGGGCACACACAACAGCTTCTATGGCTTGAAGTGCAGGTCCATGTACTGGTTGAATGAGTAGTTGACTACGTTCACTCCCAGCTTGTATGCCTGTTCCGTCAGGAACTTGCTCGCTCCGGAGTGTCCATCCTTCCAGGCGTCCTTGATGTCTCCCTGGTGGTAGAAGAGAATCCAGCGGCCATTGTACTTCAGGCCCATGGCCCTGGTTCCCGAGTGGTGCCAGAGCGGTGGAGCGCCGTTGGGGAAACTGTATGGCTGCCGGTAGATGATATCATCGTTCGATATGTCGACGAACTGCATTTCCGGGAGGTCCGCTGCATCAGGCTGCGGAAATAATAGTCGAAGTCGCCGCCGCCGTTGTCGGCGAAAATCATTCCACCCTCTTCCATGCAGTACCATCGCAGCGTCTTGATCTCCTTCTGTCCCACATTGATTTTTCCGCTGCCTGTTATGAAGATGAACGGCGGGGAGCGGGATTTCGGGAAACGGCGCAGGTCTGCGAAGTCGATGGCTTCGGTCTTGTCTGCGATCTTGAAACCTGTGAGGGCGTTGAACTTGATCAGGAAGTTGTAGTCGGCGCCGGCGCCCATGCATTCATCCCAGTCGCCGCCTTCATATTTCAGTCGGATGAAGCGTATCTTTGCTCCTTCCATGCCGTTCGGCCAGCCGCCCTTTGTGCCGCCGCCCTTGCCAAGCTTCCCTTTGCCTTCTGCACCTGTCGCCTCGTATTTGTCCTCAGTCGCCTCATCCACGTTCATCATGACCTTGCTTTCGGCTATGTCGGGACGGTAGAACAATATGGCTGAATTTGGATTCAGGACGAACAGCTGCTTGGGCGGCTTCTTGGGTTTCTTTATGCGGATCATCTTCACCACCGGATCACCGGGATTCTGCACGCCGCTCCCCTTTGGCACTCCGTAGGGAGTCATCCACCGCCATCCGCCCATTATGATAAGAGGCAGCAGGAAGATGAAGAAAAAATGGATGAAGGCCGACCAGTACAGCGACGTCCGGAACACTGGATCGCCGCCATGGGTCTTGATGTTCGACAGCACACGGTCTCCAGGCAGCTCATATTCACACGTGGCGCCGAAGTAAAACTTGCGCGAGGAGTTCAGCCAGACAATCAGGAGGAATACTGAAGCGAGGATGGCCGGCAGCAGCCATATCGTGAACCCGTCGATCCACAGTTCGTTGCGGAAACTCTTGTCGACGGATTTGTCATTGGTCGCATAGAGGAGGGAGGGAATGCGGCAGAAGAAATAGAGCATCGCCAGAGTATATAAACCCATGAGTCCGGCAGAGAGGCGGAGCAGGACAAGCGAAAAGGACTTTCTGAGAAAAGCCATGATCGCGGAAACTGACAAGAGGAGCGAAAGACCCAGCGCAAGATTCACAAACGTGTGGTATAGATCCAGAATCCTGGTCCTGCCCAGCAAGGTCAGATGCTGAGATGTGAAACCAGCCGCTTCAATAAGGGAATCATATCCTTTCATCCAGTAAAGGATCAGAAGGCAGGCCCACACAGTAGAAAACACGCCAAGTCTGATCGACCAAGGCATGGGATGGATGACGCGGTATGTCAGCCGCGCAGCGGACAGGATCAGCCATGCCGAACACTGGTGCAGCCTTTCAGCCGTCCAATGGACACAGGCGTAGACCTTGTCCAGGAAACCATTCTTATGTGTGGGAGAAATGCTCATTCAAGATCTGGTGTCATGTCCAGACCGACAGACGGTTTAGTCGGGCGTTCGGACGATGTTTTTTCAACTTCCTGTTCGATTTTGGATTTCTTCTTTTCAACGGGCTGTGCGGCTGGTGCAGCGGCGGTAGGCTTATCCGGCTGCTCGCCTGTTGCAGCAGCAGCGACCGGGGCTGCTGTATTTGCCGGTGCAGCAACCGTCTTTGCATTCTTGGCTTCATCGGTGGCGGTCTTGGCGGCCTTCATGGCATCTTCCGTTGCTTTAACCGCATCTTCCTTCATCTTTTTCTCGGCCGCCTCCTTTTCCAGCACCTTTATCACCTGGCGCGGATGCATGCTGTGGTATTTCACGCACAGCGTGATGAACCCGATTGATGTCAGCAATATGATTGCAATGTGGATCAGGAAAGCATACGTCACCATACGGAACATATGCGGTTTGGACAGATCAGCAATCAACAACTCCGGGTTGACATAGCCTTTCTCCTCCCTGCCTTTCCTCCCTGATACGCCAGAAGCATTAGGCACCGCCATCATATCTTTCGGTTTTTTTATCACAATCCCTCCTTTGAAACTATTTGTTTTTCATTTTTTTGTAAACGCACATTTATTTCTTGCCGCCTTCGCCGCCGACCAGTATGGCCTCGGCGCCGGCATTGCTGAGCGCCACCATTACAGGACCGAACTGGCTCTGGACAAGGCCCTTGTCGATCTTCACCATGACTATCTTCTCCACCTTGTCCTGGAGCAGTGCATTGAGCCCGCTCTCCAGTGAAGACATCTGGCAGAGTGTTCCCTGCAGCCATATCTGCCCCTTCTCGTCCATTGAAACCGACACCTCCGCATCCTTGACACGTTTAACGTCCTGGGACGCAGGAGGCTTGACCTTGATGTAAGATTCCCTCATGAATGTGGAGGTCAGGATGAAGAAGATTATAAGCAGGAATGCGATATCCCCGATGTTGATGTACGGGATGTCGAAATGCGGTTCCGGCCTTCGGGTGTAGTTCATTGCTGGGCTCCTCCTTCGCTACGGCTGGCTTCACTATTATCCTGATCTACCAGGGCTACAACCCCATTTGCTTTTGCGATGGCCATCACTATCTGGAAATATTCGTCGTAGGTGACTCCCTTGTCGGCGTCGAGGATGACGATCCGCTGGCTGGATTCCTTCGCGAGGAAGTTCTCCTTTGCAAGCATCTGCCGCAGGGTGTCAAGGGTTATGACCTGCGAATTCTCACCATAGCGGATTTCGCCGGGCTTCAGACTTACCGTGATCTGCTTTTCCTGTTTCCTCGATGAATCAGTGCTGCCTGACGGAATGTTAAGCTTGTTTCCAGCAGTCTTGGTGAACGTGGTCGTCAGGATGAAGAAAATAAGCAGCAGGAATGCAATGTCAACCAGCGAAGCCAGGTTGATCTCAGGTTCACGGAATGGTTTTTTCTTGAATTTCATTTAACGGAAGCTTCACCTGCTGTTTCATCATTGCCTTCAGCTACATCGCTGGTGGACGCCACATCGTCTTCGCCTGCAGTTTCGTTCAAGCTGGAGTAACCGACGGCGATGAAGTCGATCAGCTGTGTGCCGGTGCGGGAAATTTCCAGCACGTGGTGGTCAAGGCGCTTTGAGAAATAGTGGTAGGCGACGGCAGATGGGATGGCGATGATCAGGCCTGAAGCCGTACAGACCAGCGCTTCGGCCACACCGGCAGCCACCAGGTTGCCTTCGAGTCCGCCCATGCCGGACATGCCTGTGAACGAGTTGATCATTCCTGTGACCGTGCCTGTCATTCCCAGCAGCGGTGCGACTGTCGCAATCACGCTCAGGGAGCCAATGCGCTTTTCCAATGGAGCCACGACGTGCGGGACGAAATCGTCCATCGCCCTGGTCACGTTCGCCTCTATCACGGTGATGCTGCGGCCCATAGTCAGCAGCTGACGGAAGCGCTGCAGTCCCAGCAGGAGAACGGCCGCCGTAGGACCGCGGCTGCCCTTGCAGACTTCAATCGCCTCGTCCATGCGGTTCTCCTCCAGCAGGGAGAAGACATTTTCACGCAGTTCCCCGTCATTGCATTCGGCCAGCTTGAACACGCGCCAGCGGTCCAGAATGACAGACAGGGCGATAATTGAACACAACACCAACGGGTACATGATGAATGACGCATCAAGAATGTATTCCAACATGATACAACCTCCTATATATAACTTATTTTTTTATTGACTTACGCCTAATGCTCAGGAATCCTGCGGAGCAGGGTTACATGGAGCCGTCTCGATAGAGTCTCTTTTAATTTCCTTAACGATCAAAAAAATCCAAAAAGCAGGAAGAGTTAATATATTTACAATGGGGCAGAACAGAAACAGCATCCATGCAACTGAAGTAATTACATGGAATCTTTTTGTCCCAGCAATATAGATAATGAAATTCATCCCCATGATGAATGCAATTACTGGAGTAATAATTTGAAAATAGCGATATATGTCAAAGCTCATCATTTTGGAAAATATTGAGAACATATAGATACACATGGATAAGGGCAAAAAGCATAATATTCCCAAGATTGCAAAGCAGACAATTTTCAACATCTTCATTTCCTTCCTCTAACTGTACATTATATGTTAACCTTCTGGGCCAACCCCAGTAGTCATGCTCACATCTTCTTCTGAATCGTCTCCAGGAACTGCTTCGCCTTTTCAGCCAGCGGCGAGTTAGGATATTCGGACAGCAGCTGCTCCGCCTTTTCCTTCGCCAAAGGATAATTGCCCATGCGGTAGGCCGCGATCACCCATTTGAGCAGCATCTTGTCGAGGAAGCCGGCATCAGGGTAATCCTGAAAGACTTGGTTCATCATTTCCAGCGCCCGCTGATAGTCCTTGATGGTGATGTAGTAGTTGGCTATTTTGTCGAGCGATTCTCCAGCGAACGGGGACTCGGGATAGGCTTCAGCGCATTTCTTATATGCAAGCATGGCCTCACTCAGATCCGGCTGGTCGCCGGGTCTGGCCCTGTCCAACGTCTTTTTCTCCATCACCATACCTATGCTGTATTGGGCTTCCGCCTTCAGGTCCGATTTTGGCAGGCTGATGATCGAATGAAATATTTGGATACCCTCGTCGGGCAGGTTGGCTTCCACTTTTGCCTGACCGATCCGCAGAAGTGCACGGTCCACCAGCGTCGAATCCGGGAATAACCGGGTCAGGGTCTGGCAGACATTGATGGCCTCCGCCAATTTATCCTGGACCAGCAGCAACTCCCACTTGACGCTGAACGCCTCTTCAACAAGGGCCCTGTCCAGGCTGGCCTTCATGCTGGTCGCGATCATCTCATCAATGCGTGCCAGTCCCTCCTCGGCTTTTTCATTGGCGTTCTTGTTCAGTCCCACATCCTTGAAGATCTGTCCGAGTTTCAGGAATATCTTGGCTTCGATCAGGTTCTTGCGCGCCTTGAGGTCGATGGAATCGACAACGCGGTTTTCGATTTTCACGTCCTGGATCTGCCCGATCAGGAGCTTTGCGCGGCAGGTGAGCTCACGCGGTTCTGCGCTGGCCATGCTCTTCTCGTCGGTATATGCCAGTACAAGCTCATCGCCCTTCATCACGGATATCTTCCCGCTTTCCGGCTTGATGTCGGATTCGTTCATTACAAGATGCGGAATCAAGGAACCTACGAACACGCCCGAATGCGCTTCCGTCTCTTTCAGAATCAATTCCACGGACTCCCTCTTCTCCCATTTCTCCGTTTCTTCTGCCAGTTCCACGCCTTCCTTAGTCTCGTCCTTCTGCTTTTCAATTTTGTGCTCGCTGCTGATCAGCACCTTCAGCGTGTCAGGCAAAGGAGAAACATCCTTGTCCAGATCCTTTACGCGGATGAAGCAGTCCTGGTCGGCGAACACACCCTTGGTATATTCGCGGTATGCTCCGTCGGTGAAACCGATGGATGCGGTGGAAACTATTTCCACTTTTCCAGTGAGCTTCTGGTTGATCTTCCCCGATTCGGTATTTTCGTCGCAGTATTCGACTGTGGCAGTGTCTCCTCCGATGATCTCAAGAATCCCGTCACCAGGCTTTGCTTCCCCGGGCAGCGTGGGAATTGAACCTATGTAGTACTCGCCGCTCTTGCCCAGGGGCTCAAGCTTGATTACTTCCTTGTCCCCGCCCTTTGTCGTCACATTGACCTCAAGTTTTTTCTGGAGTTCCTTGAGCACCACCAGGTCCTGGTCATAGACTTTCACGTACATGCGCTGTCCGGATTCGACGCGCACTGGACCCTGCACCGCTGATTCCGCCATGCTCGTTCCGACCATTTCGAGGGCTTCGATGGCCTTCGCCCAGCGACCCTGCTTGAAGTGGCACTGCCCGATATAGTAGTAGGACTCATTGGCGAAAACGCTGCCCGCATAGTCGTTCGTCACCTTGCGCAGGGACATGAATGCCTTGTCATAGTTGTTCGAATAGTAGTAGCAGATGCCAGTCTGGTAGAGGCCTTCGGCCCGCAGTTCCGAATCTTCGGAATCGTCCAGCTGCTGGAACTGCTTGACCGCCAGATCGAAGTTGCGTTTTTCCGCATAGTATTTTCCAAGGGTCAGGTAGGCCTGGAAACGGACTTTGGAGCCGGGGAACATGCGAGGCACGGAAGAAATAAGCTTAAGGGCGCGCTCGTCCTGCTTCTGCTCCAGCAGCTCAATGCCTTTCTTCAGCATGTCATTCGCCTGGAAGTCCATCTTCGCCTCTTCCTTCATCTCGCCTCCGCCTGCCTCGCCTTTCTTGTTCGCGCGTACGGCGGAGGAGTCGAACGGCAGCAGGAAAGCGGCCGCCAGAAGGCACGATATCAATACCAGTCCGCGTTCCGCAGGACGGAAAAAATAACTTTTCATGGTCACCTTTATATTTAGTTTTGTTTTCAACATGCAGTGCATAATGCGCCGCGTTATTATTTCAAAATCAATTCGGCTCCCCTTCTCCTCCATCGGCAACGCCGCCACCAGTCTTCACGCCAAGTTTTTCGAGCAGCTGGTGTGCCTTGGAGGATGCGTCGGTCTTTGGATACACCTTCATGATTCGCCGGGCCTGGGCGATAGCCTTGTCCCTCTGGCCTGCCTCATCAAGGTACGCCGCCTTGTACCAGGCCGCATTGGAAGCCTGGTCGGGGAATGAGTTTTCGATTTCCGTAAGCTGCTTGATCGATTCGTCCAGCTTGCCCCAGCGCTTATAGCAGTCCTGGATGTCCCACAGGGTGCGGGGAGGCTGGTTGATCAACTGATAAAGCTTGATGGCCTCATCGTACTTGCCCAGTACCTCCCTGTAGATGCGGGCACGTTCGTTCATCGCCTGCATCTTCCATTTGTCATTGGGCATTGTCTCAATTTCCTTCAGGCGCGCAATCGCCTTCTCCCATTCATTCTGACGGGCGTAAATCTCATATTTCTCATATTCAGCATACGGACGGTCGGTTATCTGGTCGGCAATGTAAAGGGCGCGGTCATAGACTTTCCTGTCACGCAGCCTGTCGCTGATCCATGCAAGCTTGTTGTTCGCATCTCCCTTGTCCTCCAGCTTCTTGGTATAGAGCAAAGCTTCCTCGATGAGGCTGTCCCGGTCCTCCTTGCTTCCAGAACGGTAGGTGAGGAAGCTGATGGACCGGTCATAGAAAGTCCAAGGATCCTTGCCCTTGTCATACCACTTGCGCTGCGCCTTGAACCAAGTCCAGAATGCTGCCATGGCATCGGCCTTTTCCTTCTGGTTGTAAGCCGTGTAGTCGCCGCCCCAGTCGCCTGCAAAACCGTTCCATGCGATATTCCAGGCATGCTCGGCCACATTGCGGCGGTGCTTGTCATCGTCGGCATTCGTGGCATTCACCATCCATGCCTCATATCCGGCATAGTCCTTGGTCTTTATGTAGTATGCAGTGGCGCTGTTGCGGCCTAGTTCGGCCTCCTGCTGGTTCCTGTTTCCGAAATCCGAGGCGAGACGCCAGTATTTCAAAGCCTTGTCTTTTTCCTTGTTGCGCCAGCAGTTGTCGCCAAGGACGCGGTAGGCTCCGGCCACGAGGGAATGCTTGGAGTAATCGGCGTCATCGACCATTTCCTGCATGCATTTGAGCCCCTCCTTGATGTCGCCGTTCTCAATGTTCGCCAGACCCATGAAATAGAGGGCAGGCGCGGCATCATCGACATTCTGACCGAAGAAATCCATGACCTCGTTATAAAGCTTGATCGCTTCGCCGCGGGTCTTGTTCTGATGCATGCAGTAGGCGCGCATGAACAGGACGTGTGAAATGAACTTGGAGCCGGTGAACTGCGTCTGGAACTTCTCGAACTCCGTGGCCGCGCCTTTAAATGCGCCGGCTTTCAGCAGTTCCACCGCCTTGTCGTACTGGCCGCGTTCAAACATGCTCATTTCCTGATAGCGTGCAGGCGCGAGCTCCCATGTCCACTGCTGCTGTGCGGCGGCTACGGGGAGGCAGGACAATAAAGTCAATGCCGCAACAAGGACGGCGACATAGTAACGGAATATGGAAAAGCGGTTCATGTATTCTCTCATAAAACTAAGCAACCTGTTTTGTGTTTAAATTCTGCGGCAGTCACTGGTCCCCCATACTGGAAAAAGCCTCTTCGGACAGACGTCCGCGCGCAATCTTCGCCCAGCGCCCTTCGGGGTAGTCCCAAGTCAGCTTCTTGAAAATCTGATAGGCTTTGACAGTATCTCCACCGTTGAAGTACGAGTCCCCGAGCCAGTACATGGCTTCCTCGCGCACATCCTTCTGCTCGGTATATTCTTCCATAAGGGCGGTGAAAAGCTTTATTGCCTCCTTGTAGTCCTTCATCTTGTAGTAGCACTGCGCAGCAAGGAAGAGAGCCTTGGGCGCCAACTGGTGCGTCGGATTCCGTTGCTGGAACTTATGGAAGATCTGTCCGGCCACCTTGAATGCTTCCTTCTTATAGTAGTAGTTGCCCATGCGGACGGTGGCTTCGGCGACAAGGCTGCTGTCAGGATATACATATGTGACCTTGACGTACTCCTCGCATGCCAGTTCGTACTGTTCCATCTTCTCCATGCAGATTGCCTTCTTGAACTGCGAACGGGCGGCGTATTCGGATTCCGGCCAGGTGTTGATCACGTGCGAGTAGCGGCCTATGGCTTCCTGGTAGCTCTCCAGCTCCTGGGCCAGATTGGCCAGGAGGAACTCCCCCTGTGCTGCAAGCGTAGTGTTCGAGTAGTCGCGCATGGCTTCCTGCAGAATGCGCTTGCCCCTGTCGATTTCATCCTTGGCGACATCGGTCTGCTTCAGCTTGCGGTGCTCCTTGGCCATTTCGAAAAGGGCCTCTGCCATCAGAAAATTGGTCTTGACCGCCATTTCAGGATCCTTGAACTGCTTCGAGAAATTGGACATCAGCGCATCTGATCCGGGATAGATTGTACCTTTGACCTCAAGCCTGGCGGGCTTGCCAGACAGCGTCAGCTCGTCGTTATAGACGAAGGTCACCTCGTCTCCGAAATTGACGCTCAGCACATCGTCCTTGGTGTTTATCACCGGTGTTTTCCCGTCGACCTTCTCGCCGATGAATTCCGGCTTGACAATGCCGGTGAAGACGCCTGAATGGGACAGGGTCTCCGTAAGTTCCAGCTTCAGCTTGTCGCCGGAACTTGTGGAGACATCCACGCTCACCTTGTCCTGATCATTGGAAATGTCATGGTCGGGATCCGTCACCCTGACGGAGAACGTCTCCCCGAGATGGATCGCCTCCTTCTGGATCTGGTATGAAGAGTCCATAAGCTCGAGACGGCCGTCCGAGAGCAGTCGCACACGGGCCTCGGAGAGGACCTTGTCGGCATCGTCCTTGACTCTCAGCGTGACAGTATCGGAGCCGGAGACGATCAAGGTCGGGACGCGGTAGGAGAATTCTTCCTTGTCCTGCTGTTTTTTCTGCTCCTGGGAGGCAAAAGTCCTTTCTCCGCGGAGTACCAGGTCATTGACTGGATCCCCAGGACTGCCGATCTGCAGGCGTATGACTCCAGCGAAAGAACCATCGCGCAGCATTTCTTCGGCAGTGCGGCTGACATGGCTCTGCAGCTGGATCGTATAGCCCTTGATATAGGCGAGCTTCTGGATGCTTTCTATATACATGGGTACAGACAACACATTGGGTTTGCGGTTGGCGACCTTTGCGGCCTTCAACTCGGTGTCTGAGACGGCTTCAACTTTAAGTACGCTTCCGGCATTGAGCGCCATTCTAGGATAGTTCAATTCGAAAAGGAGCGGGGCATTCACAGCTACGACCGTTTCGCCGGTCGCCGGCTGTGCGGGTTTTTCAGCGCCTCCCGGCGCGGCAGGCGGGATGGTTGTGGCCGACTTGGAGGCTGGAACCGTATCCTTGGCTTCATAATCAGGATGCGTGGCCAAGGTTATATCCTTATACACAAGCGATTTTTCGGGATTTCTATTGCGCAGGCGCTGCAGTTTGGCCTTGGCTTCCTCGCTGGTGTCGAGAACCTGCTTGAGATTGGTCTTGTAAACTAGAAACTCCGGCTTGCTAGCGCCTCCCTCATTGACACTGTAGGTCCGTTCGACAGGCACGCCAGGAACAGTGTTTTCCGTGTCGAGATAACTTACTGTCAGCTGATCGCCAGGATTGACTTTTATCTGATCATCCTTCGTGACATCGCCGATCCGGATGATCGCCATGAACACGCCTGCATGGTTGGAGCGCGGATCTGATGGATAATTCGGCCATGTTTCCAGCGCCTTGATCTCCAGCTTTTCACCGCTGCTTGTCGTGACTTTCACCGGTACCGTATCACGTTCCTTAGTGATATCGCCGTCATAATCCGTGATGATGATCATCAGGCTGTCTCCGCGACGGCAGCGTTTTGCCGGGGAATACTGGGATATGCGCGCTTCTCCGTCCTTCTTTATGATGTTTTCGTTGGCGAGAATGATATTGCCGTTGAAAAAGGTCGCGTTCAGCAGCGATTCCAGTACCGGCGTATCCTCGCGCAGGCGTTTCTCATTGCGGTAGGAGACAGTCACCTGGTCGCCGGGTGCGATCTCCAGGGTGCCGTTGGTGAGGCCGGATGAGAAATCATTGGCGGTGGGAAGCACTTTCTTGCCATCGGCATTGTCAAGATTCACCTTGTTAACAGCCACGCTGTTGCCGCTGAAATCTACGAATTCCCAGCGTATTTTGCGCAGACGGACAGGCTCTGCCAGAGTAGCGGTGATTAGATTGCCATTGATCTTGATCGTACCCTTAGGCTTGAGGAAATCTGCCAGGGGGGGATTGTCCTTGATGGAAAACCAGGAAGCAGGCAATGGTTCAAAGGTACCATCGTCCTTGCGGTATCCGACTGTGACTTTCCCGTTTTTCCAATTGCATCGGTCAAGGACTTCAAGACGGTGAGCACCCTTGATCAGGTCGATCTTCCTAGTGGAACGAACAGTGTCTTTGTTGATCTCTCCACCCAGCACATACTGTCCGTCTATTAAAATATAGGATTGCTGCCATCCGTTATTGGAGCATGGCTCCTGAAGGAACTTGAACTCCAACGACCGGTTCTCCGGCAGCCAGAATGTGCCGCTCATGCGTGACGTCTGCCAGCCATCGCGTCCCTTGAATGGCGTATCATCCCGGTCCAGTGTGGTCTTGCCCTGTGTCAATGGAGCACCCGCGGCCAGGGAGATATAGCGACGGATCTCATCCGGTTGTCCCCCTCGCTGATCATTGACGAGATCGATGATAAGTCCACCCTTGATGGTCGTCAGGTCTTTTGGCGGGAAAGAGGCAAGCTCTTCAAAGCTGTCAGCCAGTGTTCCCATGAACTTAATCTGTTTCAATACCGCGGGATCAGGAACATCGAGGGAACAGGTTTTGACCAGCTGCGAACTCATGGTGTCCACTTCAATCCATTTAGGCTTCTTGCCATCCCCGAAGCTGACCCACTTTTCCGTCTTGGCAGTATTGATGAGACATGAAGGATCCTTTCCCTCCGGGCCATCGGACGTTGTTGCCTTCGGCAGGGGAATACCGGTCGGAACTGTACCATGGAAGATTCCTGTATGCGGGCCTGTCTCCAGGAGCTTGAAACCTTCAAGTACATCGCCGGAAGTCGTTTTCAGATCCACTGAAACCTCATCAGGAGAATCACTCACGTCGCGGGCGAAGTCGGTGACTTGAACGAAAATAGGACTCCCTGGACGGACAGATCTGCTATCGCGGTTGGCTTCATAGCGCATGGTATCATCGTCCTGCTGCTGGGTATTCCGTATCTGCTTTTCCATGACGCGCTTCTCCTCCTCCGCTTCGGAGAGGATCTCCCCGGAGCTCGCGGCCAGACGCGCATCATAGCGCACCTCCAGAGTCTTGGCCGGATAATTCAGGTCGTTCGCTTTTTGGAATTCTTTTTCAATTTCATAGCTTACCACGTCATCGCCGCGCAATTCCAGGAGCATGTCGTTCTTCTGGACATTGCCAAGCGCCGTGTTAATCTGGCCGACAAACAGATTCTTATTTGTTGAACTCGGCAGCAATTTTACATGCTCCTCGTCCTTGCCATTGCTGGTTGTAATGACTACGGGTATGGCAGCACCGCCACGGGCCACGGACAGGTTCTGATCCTGCAGTTTCAAGGTAAGCACACGGCCAGGTATGACGGTCAGCGCAAGACGCGGATTTCCAACCATGACTTCCTGGTTCTGTAGTCCTCCAGGAAGCACCAGGTTCAACTCGCCTTCGAGGAAGGCTGCTTCCACATGGTTGACTACGCGGTCCTTGACCTTCTTGACGAAGTCCCTGGCTTCCTTGTACTGCTGCTCCTGGTATGCCATCTTGGCGAAATAGTAGTATGCCTCAGCCTGGGTCTCGAGCTTGTCGGAATCCACCATGCGCTCCAGCAGGCCGGTGGCCGTAGTATAGTCCTTGGTGGTGATCAGGAGATCAACAAGACGCCAGTAGCTTTTTGCGCCTGCGACTGTGCGGTTGTAGGCGGGGTTGTTGCGAAGCCCATCGTACTCAATCTTGGAGGCCTGGTAATTGCCCATGTCGCGGTAGGTGTCGCCCTTGGTCAGGGAGACGCGGGCGGCGATTTCGGGATTCATCTCCTTTTCGCGCAGGAGCATGGTCATTGTCAGTTCAAGGGATGGAGTGTACATCTTCTGCTTGCGCATCTGGTCCGCAACCCAGGCAACATACTCGGGATCGAGCTTGACCCATTCCTTCTGCAGCAACGGCAGTTTCGGCGACGTCAATTCCCAGGCGCGCGCCTCGTTGCCGAACGAAAGGGCCTGTGCGGCTAAGAAAAGATTGTACATAGAATCGGACTTGTCTACGGGGATCATGTCCTTTATTTCGCTTCCGGCCTTTGCCTTTATGACCGACAGCTGGCTCTTGATTTTCTCAGAAGGATTTGCACAGCGTTCAATGGTCGAAATGAAAACATAGATCATCTCGTTGGCCTTCTTGGTTTCCAGGAGACTTATGATGGGGGAGATCCGCTGATAGTTCTCATCCCATTCCTTGCAGCGTCCGAGAAGGACGGCATATGATGTTAGGAGACTGCTGGCATCTTCCCATCTTTCTTCGGCAATGGCCTTGCGGCAGAGAAAATCAAAAAGCCCATGAATGTTGTTAGGATTTCCGTCGAAGCCTGCTCCGTCCGCAAGTATTTCTACCAGCTGATTGCCCATCGAAATGGCTTCAGTCTGGACAGGGCCGGCCGGCCAGTTTCGAACGACAGTGTCAATTCCCACATATAGGTTCTGCGGCACCCCCTTTCGGGCAAGCGCTGATTCGGGTACTTTGTCGAACACAGGCTTGAGTATTTTGATTATGGTGTG